>JAFYBB010000173.1 GCA_017540445.1 Clostridia bacterium
GAAGCGCCTGAGAGGGGTCTTCTCTGGCATGTCATGTGCGGCAGGCAGGGCAGGCCCGTGGAGAAGTACCCGCGAAGCGGGGGGATAGGGCGCTTCTGCATAGCGTAATCGGTCAACGGTTCGTGTACGTCCCCTATCGGCCCTTCGGGCCACTTCCCCACTGCGGTGGGGAAGCAAAGATTGGCGCAGCAAGGCATTTGTGCTCCTAACTCCTAACTCCTAACTCCTAACTCCTAACTCCTAACTCCTCGCTCCCCACGCCAGTCCCCAAAAGCCCGAAAAGGGGCTGTTGCATTGTCGTGCAACAGCCCCTTCGCTATGTCCGCGGTTTACAAATGTGTCCGCACCTGCGCGATGTAGTCCCCGTCGATCACATCGTACCGGTCCTCGGGCGGGTACAGGGCGCCGCCGAAGAAGATGTCCGGGTTGCAGGCGGTGGAGGCGTCCATGCGCTGGCGGAAGCGGGCCACGTGGATCTGGTCGCAGCCGGTGGCCTCGACGATCTTGTCCACGTTCTTCAGGTTCACGCCCGCGCCGGGCATGATCTGGATCGCGCCCTGGGCGAAGTCCGTCATCTCGCGGATCACGTCCACGCCGTAGTACACGTCGGGGGCCAGGCCGCTGGTCAGCACCCGGTCGATGCCGATCTCGATCAGCTGGCCCAGCAGCGCCTTCCAGTCCGAGCACACGTCGATGGCCCGGTGGAATACCTTGGTCCTGTTGCCGGCGATGCGGGCCAGCTCCTTCGTGCGCTTTGCGTCCAGCGCGCCGTCCGGCGTCAGAAAGCCGAACACCAGGCCGTCGCTGCCGTGCTCCAGCAGCGCCTCGGCGTCGGCCAGGGCCGTGGCGTACTCCGCGTCGCTGTAGCAGAAGCCGGCCTGGCGCGGGCGCACCATGGTCATGACGGGCAGGCGGGACAGCCGCTTGGCCGCGATCAGCTCGCCGATGGAGGGGGTGAGGCCGCCGAACATCAGGCAGGCATTCAGCTCCACCCGGTCCGCGCCGCCCCGCTCGGCCTCCAGCACGTCGTCCACGCTGCCGCAGCAGACCTCAAGCAGGTATTTGCTCATTACTTCCTCCAAAGCTCGTTCCAGTATTCCTCGATGGTGCGGTCGCTGGAGAACTTGCCCGCGCCGGCGATGTTGTAAAGGCACATCTTCGCGAAGGCGGTCTTGTCCTCGGTGGCGCGGATGGCCCGCAGCTTGGCGGCCTTGTAGGACTCGTAGTCCCGCAGCAGGAAGTAGTGGTCCGGCTGGTGCCAGCTGGCGCCCTCCAGCAGCGACTTCTTCAGCTCCACCAGCTCGCCCTCGTTCATGGGCGCGTCGGCGGGCTCGAAGGTGCCGTCGCCCAGCGCGTCGACGGCCTTCTTCAAACCGGGGTCGGCCTCGTAGATCGGAACCGGGTCGTAGGTGTCCTTGATGGCGTTCAGCTCGTCCACCGTCGCGCCGAATACGAAGTTGTTCGCCTCGCCCGCCTGCTCGACGATCTCGATGTTCGCGCCGTCGTAGGTGCCCAGCGTGACCGCGCCGTTCAGCATCAGCTTCATGTTGCCGGTGCCGCTGGCCTCGGTGCCCGCGGGGGAGATCTGCTCGGAGATGTCCGCCGCCGGGATGATGTGCTCGGCGTAGGAGCAGTTGTAGTTCTGCACGAACACCACGCGCAGCCTGTCGCTGACCTCCGGGTCGGCGTTGACCATCTGGGCGATGTGGTTGATGAAGCGTATGATGGCCTTGGCCCTCGCGTAGCCGGGGGCGCTCTTCGCGCCGAATATGAAGGCCGTGGCGGGGAAGTCGGTCAGCGTGCCGTCCTTCAGGCCGTAGTAGATGTCCAGGATGGACAGCGCGTTGAGCAGCTGGCGCTTGTACTCGTGCAGCCGCTTCACCTGCACGTCGAACACGAAGTGCGGCGGGATCTCCACGCCCTCGCGCTCCAGGATCAGCTGGGCCAGCTGGCGCTTCTTCTCGGCCTTCACCTCGATGAACCGCTTGGCCAGACCGTCGTCGATCAGCGGCTTCAGATTGTCCAGCTCGTACAGGTCGGTCAGGAAACCGTCGCCCCCCAGCGCGTCCTTGAGCAGCGCGGTCAGCTCCGGGTTGCACAGGCCCAGCCAGCGCCGCTGGGTGATGCCGTTGGTCTTGTTGTTGAAGCGCTCCGGGTACAGCGCGTACCACTCGCGGAACACGTCGTCCTTTAAGATCTGGCTGTGGATGGCGGCCACGCCGTTGGTGTAGGACGAGGCGTAGACGGCCAGGTTCGCCATGTGCACCCGCTTGTTCTCGTCGATGATGGCGTAGGGCGTGGCGTCCTCGACGGCGGCCTTCTTCAGGTCGCGGTCCAGGCGGGTCTGTATGCGCCTTATGATCTGCACAAGCCGCGGCGACAGTTCGCTCATCAGCTTCATGTCCCAGCACTCCAGCGCCTCGCGCATCACGGTGTGGTTCGTGTAGCGGAAGGTCCTGCGGGCGATGCCGAAGGCCCTGTTGAAGCTCATGCCCTCGTTCATCAGCAGCCGGATCAGCTCCGGGATCGCCATCGTGGGATGGGTGTCGTTCAGCTGGATGGCGTGGAACCCGGCAAAGCGCGACAGGTCGTCCCCGTGGCGCTGGCGGTAGGCGTTCAGCATGTCCTGCAGCGACGCGCTGACCAGCACGTACTGCTGCCTGAGGCGCATCAGCTTGCCGGCCTTCTTCGTGTCGTTGGGGTACAGCACCTTCGTGATGTCCTCCGCGCCGTTCTTGTCCCGGCAGGCGGCGGCGTAGTTCTGGGTGTTGAACAGGTCAAAGTCGAACTCGTTGACGCTCTCGCACTGCCACAGGCGCAGCGTGCCGATGCTCTTTCTCTGATAGCCGATGACGGGCATGTCGTAGGGCACGGCCCACACGTTGAGGCCCTTCATCTCCACCAGCTGGGCCAGGTCGTCCCGGCGCACGCTCCAGGGGTCGCCGAACATCGTCCAGTCGTCCGGGTCCTCGCACTGGGCGCCGTTCTCGTCGAAGCTCTGTTTGAACAGCCCGTAGCGGTAGCGCAGGCCGTAGCCGTCCAGCGGGATGTCGTGGGTGGCGGCGCTGTCCAGGAAGCAGGCGGCCAGCCGGCCCAGCCCGCCGTTGCCCAGCGCGGCGTCCTCGATGTCCTCCAGGTCCGCAAGGTCGATGCCCTTCTGCGCGGCGGCGGCCTTCACCTGGTCCAGCACGCCCATGCAGTACAGGTTGTTGTACACCAGGCGGCCCATCAGGTACTCGGCGGACAGGTAGGCGGCGCGGCGGCCGTCCAGGTGCGCCTCGTAGTCGTCGGTCCACTGGGGCGCGATGTCCAGCATGGCGGCCTTGGCCACGGCGTCGTGCAGCTGCACGGTGCTGGCCGCCTCCAGCGGGCGATGGGCGTTCATCATCGACTGGGCCTCCGCCAGCTCGATCAGCGCCGCGCCCGAGGCCGCCGGCATCATGCCGCGGCCCGTCTGCCGGTTCAGCCGGCGGATGCGGCGGGCGATGGGGGCCAGGTCCGTGGGCTGCATGCGCCACAGCCAGTTGCCGCCCACCGTGCCGGGATAGTTCATGCGCGCCTCGCCGCCCAGGCCCAGCCAGTCCTGCATGGGCACGATGACGGTGTCGGCCACCGATTCAAAGGCGGCGCGGATGATCCAGGGCAGCACGTTCTCCTCGTCCTCGGGCATGCCCAGCAGGGCCCGGGCGCGGGCCTTCGTCTCGTCGGAGGCGCCGTCCCACCAGCCCTGGGTGGTGTTGTTGTCGTGGGTGCCGGTGTAGACGATGCAGTTTTCGATGTGGTGCTTGGGCAGGTCCGGGTTCTCGTCGCTGTCAAAGGCGAACTGCATCACCTTCATGCCCGGATAGCCGCAGAAGGCCAGGAGCCTTCTCACCTTGGCGCTGACCACGCCCAGGTCCTCGGCCACGATGTTCAGGCCGGGCAGCTCCCGGCGGACGCGGTTGAACAGCCTGCGGCCGGGGCCGGGCTCGTACTTGCCGACGCGGGCCGTGGGCTCCTCGGCGGGGATGGCGTAGTAGTTGGCGAAGCCGATGAAGTGGTCGATGCGCAGCACATCGAACATGTCACCCAGCGCGCGCAGGCGGGCGATCCACCAGGCGTAGCCGGTTTCGGCGTGCTTCTTCCAGGCGTACAGCGGGTTGCCCCAGCGCTGGCCGTCCTTCTGGAAGTAGTCCGGCGGCACGCCCGCGATGCGGATGGGCCTGCAGTCCTCGTCCAGCTCGAACATGTCCGGGTTCATCCACACGTCGCAGGAGTCCTCGGCCACGTAGATCGGCATGTCGCCCATCAGCTTCACGCCGTTGGCGCGGGCGTAGTCGTGCAGCTTCTCCCACTGGCGGAAGAACAGGTACTGCTCGAAGATGTAATAGTCCACCTCGCCGGCCAGCTTCTTCGCGTACTTTTCAACGGCCTTCGGCCTGCGCAGGCGGATGTCCTGATCCGGCCACTGCATCCAGGAGACGTGGTCGAACCCGGCCTTCACGGCGCAGAACAGCGCGTAGTCCCGCACCCAGGGGCGGGCCTTCTCAAAGGCGGCGATCTCCTCCGCCAGCTTCTCGCGGCTGGCTTCGAAGGCCACGTGCAGAAGGGCGGATTTCTGGGCCTTCACGGCCTCGAAGTCCACGTTCGGCAGGCTCTCCAGCGGCTGATAGCTGCCGGCGGGGAGGATGCCCTCATCCTCCAGCAGGTCAAAGTCGATCATCAGCGGGTTGCCCGCAAAGGTGGAGGTGCTCTGGTAAGGCGACTCCGCGTAGCCGGTCGGGCCGATGGGCAGCATCTGCCAGATGGTCATGCCCGAGGCGCGCACGAAGTCCACGAAGTCGTAGGCCGCCCGGCCCAGGGTGCCGATGCCGCCCCGGGAGGGCAGGGAGGTGATGTGCAACAGTATGCCGCTCTGTCTCATGGGGGATTCCTCCTTAGAATCGTATGGTAACGGGTGCTTCGGTGAAGCTGGAGAAGGTGGCCGTGGCGTCGGTGAAGTACAGCACCTCGGTGTTGTCGTCCTCGGCGGAATACATGGCCTTGAGCTGCGGGTAGCTGTCCAGCATGTGGCGCTTGGCCTCCACCCGGTCGTCGCGCACCAGCCTGCCGGCCACGCGCAGCCACTTGCCGCCCGCGAAGGCGCACAGCTCCACCTTGGGATTGGCCTGAATCTGTTTGGACACGTCCTTGGACTTGCCGGTCTGTATGTACAGCTTGTCCTCAAAGATGTCCACGGTGCCGAAGGGCCGCACCCGGGGCTGATCGCCGTCGACGGTGGCCAGGTAGTAGGTGCCGCACTGCTTCAGAAAATCATAGACCTCGCGCATGATGATGTCCTCCCTTTGTAGTGTGCTGTGGCAATTATACGCTCTTTGACGCCGTTTGTAAATATCAGGCGCGCTCAATTTTCATATACGCCCTCCGCCCGGTCGCGAAGGCCGCCCAGGCCGCGGCGGAGGCGGCGGCGGTCAGAAGCGGCTCGCTCCAGCCCCCGGCCCACTGCCCGGAGACCGTCAGGAACACGGCGCAGCCCACCGCCCCGGCGGAAGAGAGCAGGCCGCAGCCCACCGACGCCCGAACCACCCGGCCCGGGCCGTTCTCCTTCTGCACGAGGGTCATGCGCCCGGGCGACGCCGCCAGCGCCACAAGCCCGAACACCAGATAGGCCCCGGGCAGCAGCGACGCGATGACGGGCACCAGCGCGTACACGCAATGGCTGGTGACGCGCCCCGCAAACAGATACCCCAGCGCCCCCAGCCAGTACAGGGCGGTGCATATTCCGGCGGACGCAATAAGCCGCCGCTTTTCCCCCTGCGCAAAGCAATAGTATTCCCCGCTGTACACCGCCCGCTCCCGGGCCCGCCCCGTCCGCGGATCCACATCGGTGACGATCCGAAAGTCTTTCTTATACCTGCGTTCCTTCATCCGTCTCACACCCCGCCCACAGTATACCACACCCGCGCCCGAAAGGGAAGCTGGAAGTCCAAACCCCGAACATTCCCCGGAACAATTGTAAAAAAATAAGCATTCTTACATACTTCAGTCAAAATGACAGCGATTATACTTGTTTTTTGCGTTGACATTTGTCAAAAACTGCGGTATAGTCTAATAGAATACCTTTGCATGTGCGCAAAGGAAAACAAGGAGGTAGACCTTAGATGAAGAAGCTTTTGGCGATGCTGCTGGCGGCCCTCATGCTCTTTAGCGTGATCGGCGCGGTGGCGGAAGAGACCGCGGATCAGGGCACGCCCCTGGTCGTGGCCATTTCGACCCTGTCCGAGAAGTTCTCTCCCTTCTTTGCCGACACCGGCTACGATCAGGACGTTGTCAACCTGACCCAGGCCTCCATGATGACCACCGACCGCACCGGCGGCATCATCTACAACGGCATCGAGGGTGAGACCCATTCCTACAACGGAACGGACTACACCTACTACGGCACCGGTGACCTGACCGTCAACTACGACAAGGACACCGATATCACCACCTACGGCTACAAGATGCGCGAGGGTCTGAAGTTCTCCGACGGCGAGCCCATGACCATCGACGACGTCATCTTCAATTACTACGTGTTCCTGGATCCCGCCTACAACGGCTCCACCACGCTGAACAGCTACAACATCGTGGGCCTGCAGGCGTACCGCACCCAGATCCCCGAGGCGAATCTGGAGGACGTGAACGCCGTGATCGCCGCCGTGAAGGCCGCCGGTTTCGGCTATGAGGTCAAGGAGGGCGACGCCTTCTCCGCCGCGGCCTATGACGCCTACTACGGCAAGGTCGGCGAGCTGTGGCTGAACGACGTGCAGGGCATCGTGGACAGCGTCTTCGAGAACTATGCCGCCGATTACGCCGAGGCCATGATCGGCAAGACCTACGACGAGGTCGCCGCGGACGAGGGCCTGAAGGTGGCCCTGGGCACCGCGCTGTGGGGCTTCGGCGGCTGCGCCGACGGCGTGCTGACCACTGAGGCCGGCGTCGAGTTCAACCTGGCCGAGGGCCAGTATCCCACCATCGAGGACCTGCTGGCCGCCGCCAAGGCCAAGTACGCCGGCGACTTCGAGGCCTATCTGGCCGCGGGCGAGTCCGCCACCGGCACCACCGCCGACGAGGCGAACGCCGCCCTGTCCGCGCAGGTCGTCGCCGACCTGGGCATCGATACCTCCGCGGGCGTGCCCAACATCGCGGGCATCAAGCGCGTGGACGACTACACCGTCGAGGTGCAGGTGAAGGGCTTCGAGGCTCCCGCCGTCTACAGCATCCTGGGCCTGAGCATCGCCCCGTTGCACTACTACGGCGATCCCGAGCAGTACGACTACGAGAACAACAAGTTCGGCCATCCCTTCGGCGACCTGAGCCTGGTGCAGGCCAAGATCGCGGAGCCTCTGGGCGCCGGCCCCTACAAGTTCATCAAGTACGAGAACCGCGTGGTTTACTACGAGGCGAACGAGAACTACTACCTGGGCGAGCCCAACATCAAGTCCTTCCAGTACAAGGAGACCAACGCCGCGGAAGTGGCCACCGCCGTGCAGACCGGCACCGCCGACGGCGGCGAGATGAGCGGCACCAAGGCCAACTTCGAGATGCTGCGCTCCTTCAACGACAACGGCGAGCTGACCGGCAACGTCGTGACCACCTACTCCGTCGCCAACCTGGGCTACGGCTACATCGGCATGAACGCCGACACCATGAACGTGGCGGGCGAGCCCGGCAGCGACGCCTCCAAGAACCTGCGCAAGGGCTTTGCCACGATCCTGGCCGTGTACCGCGACACCGCATTTGACAGCTACTACGGCGACGCCGCGGCGGTCATCAACTATCCCATCTCCACCACCTCCTGGGCGGCCCCGCAGGCCACCGACGAGGGCTACAAGGTGGCCTTCTCCGTGGACGTGGACGGCAACGACATCTACACCGCCGAGATGACCCAGGAAGAGAAGTACGACGCCGCGCTGCAGGCCGCCATCGGCTTCTTCAAGGCCGCGGGCTACACCTTCGACGAGGCGACCGGCAAGTTCACCGAGGCTCCCGAGGGCGCTTCCCTGTCCTACGAGGCGATCATCCCCGGCGACGGCACCGGCGACCATCCTTCCTTCGCCATCCTGACCGACGCCAAGGCGGCGCTGGAGAAGATCGGCATCGAGCTGAAGATCAACGACCCGGCCGATTCCAACGTGCTGTGGGACGCTCTGGACGCCGGCACCCAGAACATGTGGTGCGCCGCGTGGGGCGCCACCATCGACCCCGACATGTATCAGGTGTATCACTCCTCCAACATCGTCGGCCTGGGCGGCTCTGACTCCAACCACTACCACATCCAGTCTCCCGAGCTGGACCAGCTGATCGTGGACGCCCGTCAGTCTGACGACCAGGACTACCGCAAGCAGGTCTACAAGGCCGCGCTGGACGAGATCGTCGACTGGGCGGTCGAGATTCCCGCGTATCAGCGCCAGAATATCGTCATCGCCAGCACCGAGCGCGTGGACATCCCCACCGTGACGCCCGACGTCACCACCTACTGGGGCTGGCTGGCCGAGGTCCAGACCATGAAGATGGTCGAGGCCGCGAAGTAATATCCGCTTCGGTTCGGTTTGACCCATCAATCCGCCGCTTCCTCCCTCGCGGGAGGAAGCGGCTTTGGAAGTTTTTCCAACGATAATGAGGAATTAGGAATGAGGAATTAGGAATGAATGGCGCAGGGACACGCTTTTCCGGGAGCCGTTTGTTCCGATTCCGATGAGAGAAATCCGACAGGATTTCAACCGCCATTCCTCATTCCTAATTCCTCATTCCTAATTTCATTTGCTGACTCAGGGGGGAACGACCGTGTGGAAATTCATCGTCCGGCGCACCGCGCTGGCACTCGTCATCATATTTTTCGGCGCGTTCATCATCTACGGCGTGATGCGCTGCCTGCCCACCAGCTTTGTGGAGAGCATGGCCCGGCAGAGGGCCGCGGCGTCCTCCACCACCGGCGGCAAGAGCTACCAGGAATGGCTGGCGGAGCTGAATGAAGCCTACCACATGAACGACAATGTGGTCATGGGCTACCTCAACTGGCTGGGAGGCGTGCTGAAGGGCGACTTCGGCGTCAGCTGGAAGTACGGCATCCCCGTCACGCAGAAATTCAGCCAGGTCATCTGGTACTCGGTGGTGCTGAACACCATCACCCTGATCCTGGAGGTATTGATCTGCATACCGCTCGGCATACAGGCCGCGCGGCACCAGTACAGCGGGTTCGACTACGGCATCACCGTGTTCGCCATGCTGTGCATATCGCTGCCAACCTTCTTCCTGGCAACGCTTCTGAAATTCGCATTCTCGGTCAAGCTGAACTGGTTTGACCTTTACGGCATAGTAGGCCGATATCACGAGCAGCTCTCCGCCTCCGGCAAGATCTGGGACATGGTCAGCCACATGGTGCTGCCCACGCTCACGCTGACGATGCTCAGCGTCGGCGGACTGACCCGCTACACCCGCACCAACATGCTGGAGGTGCTCAACGCCGACTACATCCGCACCGCCCGGGCCAAGGGCCTGTCGGAGCGGGTGGTCATCAACCGCCATGCCTTCCGCAACACGCTGATCCCGCTGGTCAGCTACATGAGCTATCTGGTGCCCGCCATGTTCTCGGGCTCGATGATCACCGAGACGCTGTACCAGATCCCGGGCATCGGCTACATCTCCTACGACGCCATGGTGGCGGGCGATCTGCCGTTCACGATGTTCTATTCGGTATTCCTGCTGGCGCTGACCCAGCTCAGCCTGATGCTGGCGGACATCATGTACGCGGTGGTCGACCCGCGCGTGCGCGTGAACTGACGCGGAAGGAGGCGATCTGAGATGAGCGAAAACAACAGAATCAACAACGACACCGAACAGCTCGCTCTGGACGACGGCCGCCGCGTGAAGGTGCTGTCGCCCGGCATGATGGTCTTCAAGCGCTTCATCCGCAACAAGCTGGCCATCGCGGGCATCATCATACTGGTGTTCATGTTCGCGTTCTCCTTCCTGGGCGGCCTGGTCTCGCCCTACCGGCAGGATCAGGTGTTCTACAAGACCGACAGCGCCAACAAGGAATACGCCAGCGCCGTGGTGAACACCGAATTCCGCTTCCTGACCCCGGACGGCGCGCCGCTTTCCACGCTGGTGCGCGCCAACTTCAGCCGCGTGGTCAAGGACGCGGGGGAGGAGGGCGTGTCCTTCGAGGCCGACGGCTCCACCTGGAGCGTGAAGCCCCTGGCCGAGGACTTCTTCGCCATCGGTACCGCGAAGCAGCTGGGCACCGTCACGGTGCTGGGCAAGATCGCGGACGTGAAGGCCGACCCCGGCGAGGAGATCGGGGACGACTTGAAGGCCGCCGCGCTGAAGGCGGCCCAGTCCGGCGCGGAGTCGTTCGAGGTGGACGGACAGGCCTACATGCTCACCCGGGGCAAGGCCAAGTCCTACACGCTGGCCACCGTGGCCGAGGCGGCGCTGGCCAGCCTTCTGAGCTATGACGTGTACGACAGCGCCGACGCCGACGTCGTGGGCGGCTACGCCTTCCGACGCGCCGCGGAGCTGGCGCTGCGCGGGGGCGAAAAGCGCTTCGAGGCCGACGGCGCGGCCTATGCGCTGGACGGCGAGGGCGACAGCGGCGTGATCAGCCGCGAGGGCGAGGACGCGCCCATCGCGACGGTCAGCAACGTGATCGTCAACCCGGTGACCGCCGGCAACTTCCTGCCGATGACCTACAAGGCCGCCGTGGCCGAGGCCATCGACAACAAGCAGACCGCCTTTGAGTACGTGAACGAGGCGGGGGAGACCGAGAAGCACACGATCCGCATGCGCGGCAACAACTACATCGTGTACACCGAGCAGCAGACCTATCTGATCGACATGTACGCGGCCCCGAGCCTGAGCCACCCGCTGGGCACCGACGACCACGGCATGGACGTGCTGACGCGCCTGATGTACGGCGGCCGCATCTCGCTGATGGTGGGCTTCGTGGTCATGCTGCTGGAGAACCTGATCGGCATCATCATCGGCGGCGTGTCCGGCTACTTCGGCGGCTGGACCGACACGCTGCTGATGCGCTTCGTGGACCTGTTCAACTCGATCCCCTACTACCCGATGATGATCATCGCCGGCGCCATCATGGACGCCTTCGAGGTGCCGCCCTACACGCGCATCTTCCTGCTGATGGCCATCATGGGCATCATGGGCTGGACCGGCGTGGCCCGCGTGGTGCGCGGCCAGATCCTCTCGCTCAGGGAGCAGGACTTCATGGTGGCCACCGAGGCCACCGGCATACGGATCAGCCGGCGCATCTTCAGGCACCTGGTGCCCAACGTCATGCCCCTTCTGATCGTGCAGGCCACGATGGGCCTGGGCAGCATCATACTGGCGGAGGCGACGCTCAGCTACCTGGGCCTTGGCATCAAGTACCCGCTGGCGAGCTGGGGCTCCATCATCAACGCCTCCAGCAACATCTACGTGATGACCAACTTCTGGTACATCTGGATTCCGGCCGGCGTGCTGATCGTGCTGACGGTGTTGGGCTTCAACTTCGTCGGCGACGGCCTGCGCGACGCCTTCGATCCCAAGATGAAGCGCTGACGGGAGGGCAGGAGCATGAGCAAGAAGAGCAACGAAACCAGTTATATCTCCGCCCGGGAGTCCCGCCGGATCAGCCGCGAGAACCAGAAGATCACCCGCAGGCTGGACAAGCGCCTCGCCCGCAAGCACGTGCCGGAGGGCGAATACCTGACGCAGATGCGCGACGCGGGCAACGTGGTGGAGTTCGACAATCTGCACACCTATTTCTTCACCGACGTGGGCACGGTCAAGGCCGTGGACGGCGTCACCTTCGAGGTGCCCGTGGGCAAGACCGTGGGCATCGTGGGCGAGTCCGGCTGCGGCAAGAGCGTGACCAGCCTGTCGCTGATGCAGCTGGTGCAGCGCCCCAACGGCCAGATCGTGGACGGCGCCATCCGCCTGAACCTGGGCGACAAGGCCTACGACGTGGCGAAGATGCCCATCGAGGCCATGCAGAAGGTGCGCGGCAACGTGGTGTCCATGATCTTCCAGGAGCCGATGACGTCGCTGAACCCGGTGTTCCGCATCGGCTTCCAGCTGGACGAGGTCATCGCGCTGCACAACCCCCACATGAGCAAGGAGGCCGTGAAGGCCCGCTCCATCGAGAGCATCAAAATGGTGGGCATCGCGGACGCCGAGGGCATCTACGAGCGCTACCCCCACGAGCTGTCCGGCGGCATGCGCCAGCGCATCGTCATCGCCATGGCCCTGGCCTGCAACCCGCGGCTGATCATCGCGGACGAGCCCACCACGGCCCTGGACGTGACGATACAGGCCCAGATCCTGGAGCTGCTGCGCAACCTGAAGAGCGAGATCAACGCCTCCATCATGCTGATCACCCACGACCTGGGCGTCATCGCCGAGATGGCCGACTACGTGGTGGTCATGTACGCGGGGCGCGTGGTGGAAAAGGGCCTGGCCAAAGAGGTGTTCCTGGACCCGCGCCACCCCTACACCATCGGCCTGATGGAGTCCAAGCCGGTCATCAACAAGACGGTGGAGCGGCTGTATTCGATCCCCGGCGCGGTGCCGAACCCGGTGAACATGCCGGACTACTGCTATTTCCGCGACCGCTGTGAAAAGTGCGTGGCGCGCTGCCAGGGCAAGTACCCGCCCGAGGTGCACGTCTCCGACACCCACATCGTCAGCTGCTGGCGCTATTTCGAAGAAGGAGGCGCGAAGTAAGCCATGAGTTCCACCTATGAAAACGTGGTGGAGGTGCGCAACCTCTGCAAATACTTCCCGATTCGCGCCGGCCTGTTCGGCCGCGTGGTGGGCCAGGTGCACGCGGTGGAGAACGTGACGTTCTCCATTCGCCGGGGCACCACGATGGGCCTGGTGGGCGAGTCCGGCTGCGGCAAGACCACCGTCGGCAAGACGCTTCTGAACCTGACCCCCAAGACCAGCGGCGAGGTGGTGTTCAACGGCAACACCCACCTGGACCAGCTGAAGGGCAAGGACCTGCGCAGCTTCCGCCCGAAGATCCAGCTGATTTTCCAGGACCCGTACTCCAGCCTGTCGCCCCGCCTGCCCGTGGGCGAGATCATCGGCGAGGCCGTGCGCGAGCACCATCTGGTGCCGGATCACGAGTTCGACGCCTACGTCTCCCGCATCATGAAGGCCTGCGGCCTGCACGACTACCAGAAGGACCGCTACCCCCACGAGTTCTCCGGCGGCCAGCGCCAGCGCATCTGCATCGCCCGCGCCATCGCGCTGAACCCGGACTTCATCGTCTGCGACGAGCCGGTCTCGGCCCTGGACGTGTCCATACAGGCGCAGATCATCAACCTGCTGGAGGACCTGCAGAAGGAATTCAACCTGACCTATCTGTTCATCAGCCACGACCTGTCGGTGGTGCAGCACATCTCCGATACGGTGGGCGTGATGTATCTGGGCAACATGGTGGAGTTCGCCGGCAAGGAGGAGATCTTCGCCAAACCGCTGCATCCGTACACCCAGGCGCTGTTCTCGGCGATCCCGGTGCCGGACCCCACGGTGAAGATGAACCGGATCATACTGGAGGGCAGCATACCCTCGCCGGCCAACCCGCCGTCGGGCTGCAAGTTCCACACCCGCTGCCGCGAGTGCCGGGACGTGTGCAGCCAGAAGGCGCCGCGCACGCTGGACATGGGCAACGGCCATACCGTGGCCTGCCACATCTACGACCCGGAGAGCGGCTATGGCGCGAAATAAGCGAACGGCGGCGCTTCCCGAGGGCGACGACGGCCGGACCATCGTGGACATGAACGTGGAGGGCATGCCCTGGTACGCGCCCAAGCGCCCGGGCCCGGCGGGGGAGGGCGGCGCGGAGCGCCCCGAGTCGCGCATGACCCGCGCGGAGAACCTGATGTTCACCTGGGGCGCGCTGAAGGCCGCCCTGCTGGTGGTGGGCGTGATGTGCGCCGGCATGGCGCTGTTCGTGCTGTTCTGCCAGTTCGTCTGGTTCAAGTGAATAAGGAGAGGATGGTGCATTATGAAGGTTGCGATCGGCAACGACCACGGCGGCGTCGAGCTGAAGAATCACCTAATGGATTACCTGAAGAAGAACGGCCATGAGGTCGTGAACGTGGGCACGGACGAAAGCGCCAGCACGGATTATCCGATCTACGCGGAGCGCGTGGCGAAGCGGGTGCTCTCCGGCGAGTGCGAGCGCGGCATACTGATCTGCGGCACGGGCATCGGCATCTCCATCTCGGCCAACAAGATCCACGGCGTGCGCTGCGCGCTGTGCTCCGAGCCCGTCAGCGCGGCCCTGGCCCGCCAGCACAACGACGCGAACATCGTGGCGATGGGCGCGCGCACCATCGGCCCGGTGATGGCCGAGGCCATCGTCAGGACCTTTTTGACCGAGGGCTTCGACGGCGGCCGCCACGCCCTGCGCGTGGACAAGATCATGAAGCTGGACCGCGACGGGACGCTGGACTGAGCGCGCGGCCAATCGTCCGCGAACAGGTACGAGGTCCGGAATCCAATGGCGAGCCGCGGCACAGTATAGACCATAGGGAAGGTGGCTTGCGCATGTGCAGGATAGCGTTCAATATCCCAAATGAGGTATTGTATGACACAAGGCAAAGTGAAGAAGAAGCGCTTCAGTTTGTCAGAAGGTTTACGGCCTTATGCTATTATGTACACAGAGGCGTGTCTTTGGGCTATGCGGCCCAGATCGCCGATATGGATAAAGAATCCTTTATAAAATTCCTTGGAGAGAATGGTGTGTCCATTTACCATTTTGACAATGAAAAGGAGTTTTTGGAGGAGCTTTCCAATGCGTAAGGTGATCGCCAACACAACGCCGTTGATCGCATTGGCGAATACTGATCGCCTTGATATTTTGCATAAACTGTATGGGACGATATTGGTTCCCCAGGCGGTCATGGATGAGATCATCAGTGAGCCTGCAAAACAGCGCGTGCGCAGTTCATCATGGATAAAGATTGAGGAGATCAAGGATCAAGCTCAGAAGGACTATTTCCGGGCAAGGCTTCATGCCGGAGAGGTTGAGGTGATGATTCTCGCCAGAGAGCAAAAGGCCGACCTCGTGATCATGGATGACGATGCTGCGAAGAAGACGGCGAAGTTTCTTGGGCTGAATGTGACCGGAACATTGGGCGTCCTTCTGAAAGCGAAGAAAGAGGGGCATCTGGACAAGGTCGAACCGGTTCTGAATGAACTGATTTGTGATGGCTTCTTCATCGGTGATACCGTCAGAAGGTATGCGCTGAGGGAAGCGGGAGAATGAACCCGGAGTACGTCCATCGGCCCGGCGATGACCGAGGGCTTCGACGGCGGCCGCCACGCCCTGCGCGTGGACAAGATCATGAAGCTGGACCGCGACGGGAC
>JAFYBB010000015.1 GCA_017540445.1 Clostridia bacterium
TACTCCTGCCCCGCCACCTTGGTCAGCGGGATCACGTTTCGGCTGAACACGCCGCTGTCGGCGCTGTAGCCCTCCCACAGGCCGTAGACGACGGCGGGCTTGTCAAAATCCTCAACGCCGCAGCGCAGCATGTAGGTATCATTGCCCATCCGCAGGGGAATCTGGTACAGCGCCCGGCCGCCCAGGTAATCCACGCTGACGATCTGCGCCGCGCAGTGCACGTCCTCCAGGGCCGGCCATCGGTCAAAGCCGCTGGTGCCGAAGGTGGCCTGCTGGGCGGCCTCGTCGATCGAAAGCTCTGCGGGCAGATTGCCCAGATACACGATGTTATCGGTTCTGGGGTTCAGGCGCAGTATGTCCACATAGGCATACCTGAGGTTGCGGTATCCGTCCACAACGGTGATCTGGGGAATGCCCGCGTCGTTGAGGCTCTTTTGCACGCGGATCTGATAGGCGGGGATATCCACCATCTCCGGGAGCGCTTCCGCCTGACTGTACACCCATTCCGGCGCGCTCCAGTTCGGGTTGATGGCGTCCAGCAGGGCCAGGTAATGGGCGGAGGGACACACCTTGGCGTATTCGTCCAGCTGGGCGGGGCTGGCCCCGGTGGCATAGCAGAAGGACAGCCCGCCGGCCCGGGCGCGCTCCGGCCCGTGGGTGTTGTACGCCACGGCCTCCGTCAGGGCCTCCAGCAGCTCCGTGTACAGTTCCCGGTCCAGACCCAGTACCATGTAGGGGTGATAGGGCAGATCCGCCAGGTCGATCATCTCCGCTTCGCCCAGGCCGAATTCAAAGGAATCGTTCAGCGCCTCGCAGAGAGCGCTGAAGCTGTAGTCGTCGGCGCCGCCCACGTATTCCCGGTCGCAGTACGCGAAGAAGCGGTCGAACGCCGCCGCCACTTGGTCGATCTTGCTCAGGTCGATCACCGACCAGGTGATCACATTCTGCTCCTGCTCGGATTCCTGCTCGGCGTACTTGTACATGTTCATCTCGCAGATCCACCGGCCCAGCCGCAGGCCGTCCCACTGGGGAATGTATATGAGCTGCTGGAGCCACATGCTCATGGCGGTGCCCTTGCCGGCCACCAGCTCCTCGGAGGCGATCATCCAGTTGGCGCTGTCCTTGATGGCGCAGGCCGTCTCGAGGTTGGCCATCAGGCAGGCGTCGAACAGCACGGCCTCGAAGCGGACGCCGCCGTCGGCCAGGGCTGCCTTCAGCTGGTCCAGGCCCATCGTCTCGCCGTCGAACAGCTCGTCGATGATCAGGCCGTTCAGCGCGCCCGTGCCGTGGTCCCACAGTACCAGCGCGTATTTTTTCGCCGGATAGTTCTCCGCGCTCCAGCGAATGAAGTCGGCCAGCGTCTCCGGCCGGGCCATGCTGGCCAGGGGAAGCTCCTGCGCCAGCTCGATGGCGGCGCTGTTTTCCTCCAGCAGCTTCGTGCCCGGGCGGAAGTGCCAGCGCTGCAGCGCGTCGGTGCGCACGTTCATCCCCAGCTCCTGGGCGTGCCATTCGCGGCTGCCGCCGGTCTCCAGCACCACGTTCACAGCGTCCGGCCCGGCTTCGCCCGCCTGTTCCCCGGAAAAGTAATCGCCCACCGCCTCATAGGTCAGGCACTCAGCGATCTCCTTGATGTTGCCGGAGGCGTAGCCGTGGCCGCTCTCCAGGTCGCTTCCGCAAAAATAGAACATGACCGTCCATTCCGAGGTCTCCGGGGCTTCCTGGGCCCCGGCCCACGCCGGCACGACCCACAGCAGGCCCAGCAGCAGCACCGCCAGCAAAATCACGCGGTTTTTCATCCGGTTTTCCTTCCTTCTTTACAGCCGAAAGGGAGACGCGGGAGCGTCTCCGTTTCGGTTTTGGTTTTGGGTCTTCTGTCACGCCGCGACGGCCTCCGCGTCTGCTTCCGGGGTCTCCCATACGCCGTTCACCAATTCATAGTGGGTCTCGTTCAGGTCCACGGCGTGGGTGTCGTCCGACTTTTCGGGCCAGACGGCCTGATCCTGCTTGACCGTCACCTTCAGGTTGCCGTCCATGACGCCCTCGATCTTCAGGTAATCGCTCTCGAAGGTCTGGCCGTCGAAGGTGTTGGTGTAGAAGCCGTCGAACAGGCTCACCCGGCCGCCGGTGCCGTCGCACATCACGAAGTAGTGATCGGTGAGGCTGTAGGCGGGCAGCTCGATGCCCTCGATGGCAATGGGCCGCAGCACCACGCGCAGGGTCTTGGGCAGATCCAGCTCGCGATCCTCCAGCACGTCCGTGATCACCTTCACCAGGCTCTTCTCACCCGCGGGCGTATCGAAGAACAGCACGTTGTACTTCTCCTCACCCATCCGGTCGGACTTGCTGTCGCGGAAGATGTACAGGGATACGGGCACGGATTCCTCGCCCGCCGCGATCATGGCGCGGCTGGTGCGCAGGGCCGTCAGCTCGTCCGTCTGCTCGTTGTGCAGCAGCAGGATCAGCGTCTGAGCGTCGTCGGCGGCACTGTCGTAGCCGTCGCCCACCCAGTAGAACCTGGTCTCACCGACATCGCCGTCCTGGCTGATGCCCTCCATGATCGTGCCGGTGGGCAGGGTGTTCACGGCGTCATCGCCGTCGCCGAGCGCGTAGGCGTTCACATCCGCCTGCGGCGCGTCCATCCTGCGGAAGAAGCCGCTGCGGAAGTTCTCCAGCAGCCACGCGCCGGAAACCTCGTGCAGGTACAGCTCGAAGTCGGCCAGGACGGGCAGCGAGAGCTGGCCGGTGGCGAAGTTCAGGCTGGCGCTGGCGCCGATCGGGATCACCGGGTTCTGGTAGGCGTAGGGCGTGAGGGCGGTGAACACATCCACCACGAAGCTCTCGCCGGTGTCGCGCGCGTCGCCGCGCAGGACCTCGGAAACGTACTCCAGCTTGTTGCTGCGGTACAGCCGGGTGGCGTTGGGCAGCAGGTATACGTCGTGCTGGGTCAGGGAATTGTTCCACAGGCGATACCGGGCCAGCCGGTCCTCGCCGAGGGTCACGTCCTTCTTCAGCGGCGCTTCGATCTCCAGCACGTACACCGCGCCGGCCGCCTGGTCCTCCTCCTCGCCGTAGCGGGCTTTGACGATGTCGTCCAGGCCGTTCACCATGCGGTTCACGTCGTTGATCGGGGCCAGGGCCTTGGACATGGCCGCGTTCAGACTGTTGTTCGACGTCAGCGACCAGCCGGTATTATTGAAGCTTCCATACGTTCCCGTTTCAAAGATCAGCTTCCAGGGGGATTGTTTATCAAAACCGACAAATCTGGCGATGTCGCTGCAGAAGTCGCAATGGCTGTTGGCGCCGAGCGTAAACTCCTGCTCCCTGTAACCTACGACGATTGCCGGGAATCCCCAGCCGGTGCACTTGGTTTCAAAGTAGTGCCTGTAGCCGGCGTTCGCCCAATGGTAGAAGGCACCGGTGACGTTGACGTTGCTCCTGTTCTTGGTGAGGATCCTCGCGTTCACGCTGCCCTCCAGCTTCGCCCGCGCGGTCTCGCTGCCGAAGGCGGCGTAGAGCGCGGCCTCGGCCTTTTCCTCGAAGAAGGCCGTGAAGCCGTTGTCGCCCATGTTGGCCTTCAGGTACGTTCCGTCCTTGGAGTTGAACTGGGTGTTGTCCACCCAGATCCGGGCGGTGAGGCCGGCGAGCAGGTTGTTGTTGCAGATGTTCCTGACCTTGCCGCCCACGGCGCTGCCCTCGACAAAGCTGTTGCAGTACAGCCACAGGTTTTCAAGCTCGGACTGCACGTTGACCGTAGCGTTCTTGCTGGTCAGGGTCGCCCGCTTCTTTCCGTTCTCGTTCAGGTTCACCTCGTTGTTGATTCTCATGATGTTCCGGGAGATGCCCTCCGGCGCGGCGCCCAGCTTGACGCTGGAGGCCGCGTCCACATCGCCCCGGGGCTCGTATTTGCCGCCGGTATGGGCGTAGAGCCACAGCTTTCCGGTGTTGGCGGTCAGGTTCACCGCACCCACGTTCACCTCGTTGGTGAGGTTCGCGTTGTTGAGCGCGTAGGAGCCCGGGAACTCCAGCGCGGAGCGCACCGTCATCTTGGCGAAGGTATAGATGTGGTCATCCCGACCCAGGCGGGACCAGATGTCCATATGCACGCCGCCCGACGACGCGGTCACGCCGTCCATGATCTGGAGCTTCTGTTCGCGGTCGAGATTGTTGACCGCATTGGACGCGCCTGCGCCAATGAGGCCGTAGGACTCGTTCTTGTACTCGGTCCTGGCGTCCATATTGGCCGTCGACAGGGCGTTGATCTCCATGTTCCCACCGCTGGAGAGCTTCGTGTTTTCGTCGATCTGCAGCAGGTTCCGCTCCGTCAGGTAGTTTTCGCCCTTCATGACGTCGACGTTCAGGACCACGCCCTTGCTCTCGTTGTTCATGATGGACTTGGCCGTGATGTAGTTGCGCATATAGATGCTCATCCAGTCCTTGGTGGTAAGCTCCACGTTCTTGCCGATCAGCAGGTTGGTCTTCAGATACGTGTGGGTGGGCTGGCTGGAGGACGACACCTTCGCCAGCGAATACGAACCGCCGCGCTCCATGTTGGCGTCCGCGTTGCTGGTGTTCCGGGCGTACATCTCGAGCTGGTTGGCTTTGATCTTCACGCCGTCCCCGATCAGGATCTGGGACGTCTGATAGTCGCTGCTCTCGCCGATATCGGCGTTGGTGTAGCTCTTGCCACCGTCGATGAGGGCGAAGCCGCCGGGCACGCCGCCGCGGACGACGGCATGGGAGTTGGTCCAGGCGTAGAGGTCCACCCGACCGGAGGCGTTGATCGCCACATCCTTCACCACCGTGCTGAAGTCGTCGCTGGCGATGGCCCGGGCGTCCAGATTGCCCAGCGTCAGCAGGCCGTAGCTCGCCGCGGCGTTGCTGGAGGCGTAGGTGTAGCTCTCCTGGTTGAGGTTGTCCGTAACGACTTTCAGGTTGGCGGCCTTCAGGGTGGCGTTATTGCCCGAGCCGTAGATGCCCGCCGTGGCGGCCTGGTCCTCCTTGGCGTGGGCGTAACTCAGATCGGTGCTGATCAGGCTGATCTTCGTGCCCTTGTCCGCGCCGGAGTTGCCCACCTCGGCGGTGGCCGTCGGGGTGACGTAGGATTTCACATTCACATTGCCGGAGGCGTCCAGCGTGCCGGCGTTGTCCAGGTGTATCGTGGCGTACTGGGTCATGGACAGGTCGGAGTTCACCTTGTTCACGGCGACCTTCACCAGGCTCACCTCGATCTTGGTGGGGCGGATGACCGCGTTGGTCTTGCCCTTGCCCCAGGTCTGCACGGTCACGTCCTTGGCCTTCACCGTGCCGTCGGACACGGCCAGGTCCGCGCCCGCGTAGGCGGTGCTCTTCGCGGTCGCCAGGTTCACGCCGATGTTGGCCAGGCTCACGTCGATGCCGCCCTTGTGCGGCGTCAGGTCCGCGTCGGCGCTCATATTGTATTCCGTGTATACGGTGGTATCGCCGGTGATCTGACTGCCGTTGCCCAGCTTCACCCTTGTATTGACCACATCCTGGCTGTAGGCCGCGCCCATCAGCGCGGCGGCCTTCACGGCGGCGTAGCTGCCGTTGGTGACTGTGGAGGCGGCGCTGCTGTCGGCCTTGGCGTTCGCCCTGAGGCTGGAGGCGGTCAGCTTCTTGATGTCCACATCCACGATGTTTTTGGCGCGCCCATAGCCCACGGCGATGCTGGCGTCCGCCTTGAACAGCGCGCCGCCGCCGGTGACGATTTCCGCCTGCGCGGTGTCGCCGCCGTACTCGGTGAATTCCGCACTGCCCGTCTTAAGCTTGTCCGCCTTGGCGATGGTGCGGGTGTCCGAGTCGTTCAGCGCCACCACCACGTTGGCCGCGACGGACAGTGCCCCGGCGTTCACGCCGGTCACGCTGGCCCTGGCCGTGGGCGCGTGGTAGGTGCGCATGAAGGTCCTGTTGGTGGCGTTGATGTCGCCGCCTTTGATCACCGCGTAGCTCTTGCTGTTGTTGCGGGCGATGGCCGCGTTCATGTTCAGGGCGAAGAAGCCCATGCCGCCCGCGACGGTATCCGCCACGGCGGAGGTTTTGTTGCCGCCGTCCCGCGCGGTGCGGACCATCAGGTTCCTGACGTTCACGGTGCTGTTCTTCAGCTCGGCCCGGTTCTCCGCCCGCATGTCGGCGTAGTTCACGCTCAGGCCCACGGCGATGCCGCCCACCTGGGCCGCCGTCAGCTGCGAGGTCGCCGCGCCCTCCAGATTGCCCACAACATTCAGGGTGTTAGCGTTCACCGTGCCGCCGGTGACGCTGGCCTTGCTCTTGGTATCGTTGAAGGCCAACAGCACGTTGCCGCCCGCCGCGATACCGCCTGCCGCCAGGGACACGGCCACCGGGGTGGCGGTGCTCTTCACATCGTTGAAGACCTCCGCCGTGCCGGTCGCCTTCAGCGTCGCACCCTCCACCAGGGTGTTCACGTTGGCGTTCACCTGGGAAACCGCCGCGCCGAGGGCCACGCCGATACCGCCCACGGAGATGCCCAGCAGGCCGCTGTCGGCGGTGGTGTCGGAGGCGGCCTTGACGTTGATGTTGTTCGCGGTCACGCTCGCGCCGCTGCCGATGCCCGTGTTCTGGGTCATGCGGTTGATGGCCACGGCCACACCCGCGTTCACGGCGATCGCGCCCGCGCCCGCCGTGGCGGCCAGCGCGGTAACGTTCTGGGTTGCGCTGTTGGTAATGTTCACATTGTTCTTCGCGGTCACCCGGGCGTCCTTCGCGATCCTGGAGCTGACGGTGGCGTTGCTCTGGGCCACGCCCACGGCCGCGCCGATGGCGATGGCGCCCACGGAGAGCGCGCCCACCGCGGCGGTGACATGGCCGTAGTCCTGCTTCGCCGCCACGTTCACATCGCCGCCCGCGTTCACCTTGCCGCCCAGGACCGCCTGGGTGACGTTGTCGGTGAGGGCCACGCCCGCGCCCACGGCCACGGCCACGGCGCCGCCGGTGGCCGTCGCGCCGATGACGCGAATGCCGCCGTTTTCAGGGTCGATGCCCTTCAGCAGTTCCTTCAGCACGTTGGACCGGTCCGCCACCCTGCCGTTGGACAAGGAGTCGGCGCGCA
>JAFYBB010000174.1 GCA_017540445.1 Clostridia bacterium
AGAACGGCCCGGAGCTGTTCTACAGGGCGATGGACAAGCGGCAGACCATGGCCTTCTGCGAGGCGGCGGACGTGCCGCACCCGAGGACCGCGCCGGACGCCGGGAGCGTCGAGGCGGTGCTGGCCGCCGGGCTGGGCTGGCCCATCGTGATCAAGCCCCGCATCGGCTACGGCGGCATCGGCTTTCACGTGCTGCGCGACGCGCAGACGCTGCGGGAGCGCTTCGGGGACACCGCCGCCCGCTGGGGCGAGCTGCTGGCCCAGCAATACATCCCCCAGACCGGGCGGCAGCTGAAGTGCCAGGTGTTCATGGACGAAAGCGGCGAGGCCAAATGCGCCGTGCTGTTCGACAAGACCCGGTGGTATCCCGTCACCGGCGGCTCCAGCTGCTGCAACACCACGCTGCACGATCCGCGCATCGTGGGCGACTGCGTGCGCCTGCTGAAGGCCATGGGCTGGCGGGGCTACGCCGACGTGGACCTGATCGAGGACCCGCGGGACGGCGTCGCCAAGGTGATGGAGGTCAACCCCCGGGTGACCGGCGGCGTGAAGCTGTGCTTCGCCGCCGGGACCGACCCCGCCCGGCAGATCGTGGAGCTGGCGCTGGACCTGCCGGTGACCGAATACCCCGACTACCGGGACGGCGTGCGCCTGCGCTACATGCACACCGACCTGCTGTGGCTGCTGAAGTCCCCAAACCGCTTCAGGGCCAAGCCAAGCTGGTTCGACTTCAGGCGCACCACCGACCAAATCTTCTCACTGAAGGACCCCTGGCCATGGTTCACCTACACCGCGCAGGGCCTGCGCCGGTGCAGGGGGGAGATGGCCAAGCGGAATCAGTGAACCGGCGGAGGAATATAACATGGCAGACATTACCGCGATCGTGCTGACCCGGAACGAGGAGCAGAACCTGCCGGACTGCCTGCGCTCGCTGGAGGGCTTCGCCCGGCGCGTGGTGGTGGTGGACAGCGGCAGCACGGACGCCACCTGCGCCATCGCCCGGGAGGCCGGGGCGGACGTATTGGTGCATCCCTTCGAGACCCACGCCCGCCAGTTCAACTGGGCGCTGGACAACGCCGGCGTCGACACCGCCTGGTGCCTGCGGCTGGACGCCGACGAGCGGCTGACCCCGGCGCTCTGTGCGGAGCTGGAGGCGCTGATGACCGAGCACGCCACTGGCGACGTGAACGGCATCGTGCTACAGGCGTGGCTGTACTTCATGGGCCGAAGGCTTTCCCACGTGAAGAACATGAAGCGCAAGCTGATGGTGTTCAAGACCGGGCTCGGCCGCGTGGAGGACCGCCACATGGACGAGCACACGCGCCTGCTGTCCGGCCGCTCCGTGGACGCGAAGGAGCGCTTCCTGCACTACGATTACAAGGACATGACCCACTACATCGGCAAGCTGAACTGGTACGCGGGCCGCGAGGTCCGGGACTACTTCGACTACCTGGAGGGGCGGGGCCAGAACGACGGCCTGGACGCGGTCAACAGCGCCGTGCGCAGCCGCAAGTTCAAGGTCTACTACCGCCTGCCCATGTTCCTGCGCTGCTGGCTGATGTTCGTCTATTCCTACGTGTTTCGCCTGGGCTTTCTGGACGGCCGCGAGGGCTTCCTGTACCACTACATGTACCACCGCTGGTACCGGACGCTGGTGGACGCGAAGATCTACGAGCACCTCAAGACCGGCAAGCCCTTTGAGTCGCTGGGACCGCTGAAGGAGTGATTGGCTTGAACATCGTTGAAATTCTGAAGGCCCTGTTGTTCGGCGTCGTGGAGGGCGTGGCGGAGTGGCTGCCGGTGAGCAGCACGGGCCACATGATACTGCTGAACGAGCTGATGCCGCTGAAGGTGTCCGCGGAATTCTACGGCCTGTTCGAGGTGGTCATTCAGCTGGGCGCGATCATGGCCGTGCTGGTGGTGTTCTGGGACAGGGTGTGGCCCTTTGGCCGGGCGAACAACCCCGAGCCCGCGGCGGCGGCGGGCCCGCTCAGCTGGGTGAAGCCGGACAGGATCCGGCTGTGGCTGAAGATCGCGCTGGCCTGCCTGCCCGCGGCGGCGGTGGGCATACTGTTCGACGACGTGTTCGACCGGCTGTTCCACAACTACATGTGCGTGTCCGTGGCGCTGATCGTGTTCGGCGTGGCCTTCATCGTCGTGGAGAACCTGAACAAGGGCAGAAAGCCCCACATCCGCAGCCTGGAGGCGCTGGACTGGCGCACCGTGGCGCTGATCGGGGTGTTCCAGCTGCTGGCCGCCGCGTTCCCGGGCACCTCCCGCTCCGGCGCGACCATACTCGGCGCGCTGATGCTGGGCGTGTCCCGCACCGTGGCCGTGGAGTTCACGTTCTTCCTGGCCATACCGGTGATGTTCGGCGCGAGCCTGATCAAGCTGATCAGGTTCGACGCCGCCATCTCCCCGGCGGAGTTCGCGCTGCTGGCCGTGGGCATGCTGACGGCCTACGCCGTTTCCGTGGCGGTGATCCGCCGCCTGATCGACTACATCAAGAAGCACGACTTCAAAATCTTCGGCTGGTACCGCATCGCGCTGGGCGCGATCGTGCTGGCGTACTTCACGCTGCGCGCGCGGGGATGACAGAAGCACAGCCCGGGGGAGGTGGCCGGAATGCCCAAATGGACCGATGAACAGCTGCGCGCCATCGAGGCGCGGGGCGGCAACATACTGCTCAGCGCCGCGGCGGGCTCGGGCAAGACCACCGTGCTGGTGGAGCGGGTGCTGCGCCTGATCACTTGCGACGGCGCGGACCTGGAGCGCATGCTGGTGGTCACCTTCACCCGGGCGGCGGCCTCGGACATGCGGGCCAAGCTGGCGTCGGGGCTCGGCGCGCGCGCGGCAGCGGGGGACGCCCGCTGCCGCGATCAGCTTCTGAAGCTGGAGAGCGCCAGCATCTCCACGCTCCACGCCTTCTGCGCCGATTTTCTGCGCATCCACTTCGAGTCCGCCGGGGTCGACCCGGCCTTTCGCGTGCTGGACGGCGCGCTGGACGCGCGGCTGCGGGACGAGGCGCTGGACGCGGCGCTGGAGGAGGCCTATGAAGCGGGCGGCGACGCGCTGCTGGCGCTGGACTACGGCCGGGGCCCCGACGGCGTGCGGGCGGCGGCCGAGGTGCTGATGCGGCGCATGGAGGACCGGCCCGACCCCGAGGCGTGGCTAAAGGAGGTCGCCCGATGCGATCAGGACAGGCTGCGGGCCTGGCAGGACGAGCTGAAGGACGACGCCCGCCGCTGCCTGCGCGCCGCCCGGGTGCACCTGGCCCACGCGCTGTCGCTGCCCGGCTGCCCCCAGAACTACGAGGCCGCCATGCGGGCGGACCTGGAGGCGCTCTCCGAAATGACGGCCATCGACGACTACGACGGCCTGTACCGGGCGCTGACCGGCTTTGGGCCCGCCCCGGCCCGGGGCCGGCGGGGCGAGGGCGCGGACCCGGAGACCGCGGAAACGGTCAAGCGCCTGCGGGACGCGGCGAAAAAGGCCCGGGAGGCGGCGCGGCTGACCGACCTGCCCCTGCTGCAGGCCCGCGCGGACGCGAAGGCGCTGTCCGGGCAGATGGCCGCGCTGGCGGACATCGCGCGGCGGGCCGCGGCGCTGTACGAGGCGGCCAAGGCCGAGCAGTCCGGCCTGACCTACGCCGACCTGGAGCACCGGACGCTGAACGCGCTCAAGGACCCGGCGCTGGCCCGGGCCATGCGGGAGCGCTACGACTACGTCTTCGTGGACGAGTACCAGGACACCTCCGACATCCAGGAGGCGCTGGTGCGCGCCGTCTGCGCCCCGGGCAACCTGTTCATGGTGGGGGACGTGAAGCAGTCCATCTACCGCTTCCGGCTGGCGGAGCCCCGGCTGTTCATGGAGAAATACGCAGCCTATGCCCGGGGCGACGGGGGAACGCTCTTGCCGCTGACGCGCAACTTCCGCTCCCGCAAGGGCATACTGGATTTTGTGAACCTGGTGTTCGAGCGGGTGATGACCGGCGGCGACGCCGAGATCGAATACGACGCACTGGCGCGGCTGAACCCGGGCCTGCCCCAGGCGGGGGACGGCGCGGGGGACGTGTCGATACTCTTGATCGACGCCGACGCCGAGCCCGAGCCCCAGGACGCGCCGGACGCGGATGACGCCGCGGAGCTGATCGGCGCCATGGAGCGCGAGGGCGTGCTGATCGCCCGGATCATCAGGCAGATGATGGCGGAGGACCCCACCTTGAGGTTCCGGGATTTCGCCATACTGACCCGCAGCAAGGCGGAGGCGTTTTCGGCGATGATGCCGGTGCTGCTGGCCCACGGCATACCCGCCTACGCCGACGGTCAGGCGGGGTACTACGAATCGATGGAGATCATCTGGCTCACGTCGATGCTTCGGCTGATCGCCAACGCTCGCAGCGACGTGGAGCTGATCGCGGTGCTGCGCTCCCCCGCGGTGGGCCTGACCGCGGACGACCTGGCGCAGATTCGCGTGGCCCACAGGAACGTCGCCTATGTGGACGCCGCCGCGGCCTACGCAAATGAGGCGGACGACGACATCGCCCGGCGGCTGAAGGCCTTCTTTGAGCAGATGGCGGGCTGGCGGCTGCGGCTGGACGGGGTGGGCCTGGGCGAATTCGTGCGGGCGGTGCTGGACGAGAGCGGCTTCTACACCTACGTGGGCGCGCTGCCCGGCGGCGCGCAGCGGCAGGCCAACCTGGACCGCTTCGTGGTGGAGGCCAGCGGCTTTGACGACCAGTATTCCGGCTCGCTGACCCGCTTCCTGGCCTACACCGAGCATTTGCGCCAGAAGGGGGACGGGGACGCCGCGCACCTGCTGGGCGAGAACGACAACGTGGTGCGGCTGATGTCGGTGCACAAGAGCAAGGGCCTGGAGTTCCGGGTGGTCTTCGGGGCGCAGCTGGCGCGCAGGTACCACGCGGAAAATACCGGCGCGCCGCTGCTGACCCACCGGGACCTGGGCGCGGGCATGAGCTACTTCGACCCCGAGCTGCGCACCCGGCGGGTGACGCTGCCCCAGGCGGCCATCATGGCCCGCCGCCAGCGGGAGGACGCCGCCGAGGAGATGCGCATACTCTACGTGCTGCTGACCCGCGCGATGGACAGGCTCGTGCTGGTGGGCACGGTGAAGGGGGCCGAAAGGGCGATGAAGCGCTGGCAGGCGCTGTCCGCCGCGCCCTTCGCGGCTTCGAGCCACCTGGACCTGGTCATGGCGGCCCGCTGCGGGGCCGAGGCGCAGGGCGCGCCGCTGTGCTCCGCGCTTGAGATCGTGCCCGGCGCGTCGATCAAGCCCGAGTCCCCCGACGGCGCGGCGGACGCGAAGGCGCTGTTCGACCTGGTGATGGCCGACCCGCAGACCTATGCCAACCCGGAGCTGGAGGCGCAGATGGCCTGGCGCTACCCCGATCCCCTGGCCGCGGACAAGCCGCTGAAGCTGACCGCGTCGGGCCTGCTTCGGGAGATCGAGGGCCCCGAGGCGCTGCCGGCGCTGGCGGAGCGCCCCGCCTTCCTCTCGGAAGACGCCCGGCGCATGACCGGGGCCGAGCGGGGCACCGCCTATCACCGCTGCATGCAGCTGCTGGCGCTGGACGCGCTTTCCGGCCTGACCGGCAAGGCGCTGGAGGGGGAGGTGGTCCGCCAGCTGGACGACTTCACCGAACGGCGCTTGCTTGAGGCGGCCCAGCGCGACGCCGTGGCGCCCGAGCGGCTGGTCCGCTTCCTGGAGAGCGACATCGGAAAGCGGCTGCGCCGCTCATCGCAGGTGCGCCGCGAGTGGCCCTTCAACGTGATGCTGAAGGCCGCCGACGCGCTGACCCCCGCGGAGGCGGGCCGCTTCGGGGAGGAGGAGCTGCTGGTGCAGGGCACCATCGACTGCTGCTTCGTCGAGGACGGCCAGTGGGTGCTGCTGGACTACAAGACCGACCGCACCGACGACATGGACGCCCTGCGCGCCCACTACGAAAAGCAGCTGAACGTCTACGCCCTGGCGCTGGAGACCATCACAGGGATGAAGGTGAAGCAGAGGACGCTGTGTTTGCTGCATGGCGGGGGAACGGTGGAGGTTTAAACTCCAAACGCGACAAGGGGCGCCGTTCGGCACCCCTTGTCGCGTTTGACTTCTGCCTTTCTCACTCGATCGGCCTGCCCTCGCTGTCGAACAGGGGCAGCTTTTCCAGGTAGATCAGGTCGTCGCGCTGGGTGGCGTCGCCCTCGGCCAGTATCGCCATGCGGCCCACGATGTTGCCGCCGGCGCGCTCGACCAGCGCCTCCAGCGCGCGCAGCGATTCGCCGGTGGAGATCACGTCGTCCACGATCACCACGCGCTTGCCCTTCATGTATTCGGCGTCGCCGCCGTCCAGGCACAGGGCCTGTTTGTGATCGGTGGTGATGGAGCGCACCTCGACCGTCAGCACGTCCTTCATGTAGAGCTTCGGGGACTTGCGGGCCAGCACGTAGCGCTCGTTGCCGCTCATGCGCGCCATCTCGCAGATCAGCGGTATGCCCTTGCTCTCGGCGGTGATCAGCACGTCGTGCTCGGGGCAGCGCTCAAGCAGCGCCTTCGCGCAGGCGGTGGTCAGCTCCATGTCGCCGAAGATCACGAAAGCGCCGATCATCAGCTTGTCGGAGATGGGGCACAGCGGCAGCGCGCGGTCCAGACCCGCGATGTTCATTCTATAGGCCATGTTCTTCATTGCAGGAACACCTCGTTTATGTGTTTTGTCGGCTATGGAAATTTTAACAGAACCCGGGGGCTTTGTCAATCGGAATCGACAGGCGCGACGCTCAGCGCGCACCGGTCCTCGCAGCCGTTGGCGCCGCGGGCCACGATCTCGCACACACCGGGGGCGACGGCTGTCGCCAGGCCGTTTTCGTCCACCGTGGCCACCGCTTCGTCGGTGCTGCTCCAGGTGATTGAGAGGTCGTCGGCCCAGGCGGGCACCACGTCCGCGCTCAGCGCCAGCGTTTCGCCGGGATACAGCCGCGCGGAAAGCGGCATGATCTCCACGTTGACGGCGTCCTGGGGCGTCAGCGACACCATGTCCACAACGTATTCCATGGGCCTTTCCGCGCCGTCATGGCCCTTCAGGCCGTCGACGCGCACCGTCCAGCGCTGGTTCTGCAGGTAGTCGGTAAAGCCCGTGCCGGTGAAGTCGGGCCGGAAGATCAGGCAGGGGCCCGCGCCGTAGCCCTCCAGGCTCAGGGCGCAGAAGCCGTCGCCGGTGCCCTCCGCGGGCCGGAAGCTGAAGCGCAGGCCGCCGCCTTCCTCGCTGAGCGTCACCTCGACATCCGGCGCGCTCAGGTCGTACACATCGGGGTTCAGCGTGACGGACCAGGCCAGGTGGTCGTGCATCAGTTCCGCCGGGAACGCGCCGGGGGCGGGCCAGGGCACGCTGTCCCACGCGGCGCCCGGGTTGCCCAGGTCGTGGGCGTACATGGTCACGTAGCTCATGCCCGTGGCGGAATTGGCCAGGCCGAAGCCGGTGGCCGCCATCAGCGGGTTCAGCGCCCAGCGCCGGTGCCCCAGCACGGGCAGGTTCACCTCGCCGTCGTCCCGCAGGAAGTACTCCACGCCCTCGCGCAGTATCGTGCCGCGCATCCAGTTGAACTTCGCGATGCAGCCGGAGGTGGTGGCGATGTGGGCCGAGTCGTAGAAGTTGCGGTCCATGTCCGCGGGCTGGGGGGCGTTGTGATCCACGTAGTCCAGCGCCGCCAGCAGCACCGCGCCGTGCTGGCACTGGTAGTCATAGATCTGGCTCTCTACGACCGGCTCGAGCCCCGCCAGCCACCGGGCGAAGTTCAGGTAGCCCAGCGCCCGGGCGCGGGCGTCCTCCGTCAGCGCGCCGGCCTCGTAGGGCGCTTCGACGCGGGGCGGCTCGGCGTAGGGCGAAGGGGCTTCGGCGTACTGAACGGCCGGGCAGGCGGCGCGCACCTCGTCGCGCGTGTGGGCGAGGGCGGGCGCGCAGGCGGCCAGCGCCAGGGCGATCAGCAGCGAAAGCGTTCGCATCAACGGGCGTTTCTCCTTTTCAGGGCGTCCCGAAGCCCGCGATTTCGGGCTTCGGGACGCGGTTTAATTGAAAATTCCCTGTGAAATGAAAAAATCCTTCAAAAAGGGCTTTTCAAACCGCCTTTTTTCTGTTAAAATGTAAGCACTATGGCATATAAGCGCGTAGAGGGTAAACCATCCGTTGCGCTTGTGCGCGCAGTAAAATATCATACAGGGGGAATTCCATATGAAAGACTATCAGGCCAAGAATATCCGTAACCTGACCATCATCGGTCACGGCAGCGTCGGCAAGACCACGCTGGCCGAAGCGCTGCTGTTCACCGCCGGCGCCATCGACCGCCAGGGCCGCGTCGAGGACGGCCAGGCGACCATGGACTACGATCCGGAGGAGATCAAGCGCACCATATCCATCTCCGCCGCCATGGCGCCGCTGGAGTGGAAGGACCGCAAGGTGAACCTGGTGGATATTCCCGGCTACTTCGACTTCGCCGGCGAGCAGGTGGGCCCGATGACCGTGTGCGAAGGCGCGCTGATCGTCGTGGGCGCCGTGTCCGGCCTGGACGTGGGCGCCGAGAAGGCCTGGGCGATGTGCGACAAGACCCACTCCGCCCGCATGATCGTCGTCAACAAGATGGACCAGGAGAACGCCAACTTCACCAAGGCCCTGGCCAGCATCACCGACAAGTACGGCAGCCACATCGCGCCCATCGAGCTGCCCATCATCGAGAACGGCAAGTTCGCCGGCGTGGTCTGCGTGCTGGAGAACAAGGCCTTCACCGGCGAGGGCAAGACGCTGAAGACCATCGACATTCCCGCGAGCATGGCGGGCGACGTGGAGAAGGCCCGCGAGGCCATCATGGAGGCCGCCGCCGGCGCCGAGGACGAGCTGATGGAGAAGTACTTCGAGGAGGGCGAGCTGTCCCCCGAAGAGATGATGCACGGCCTGCGCCAGGGCATCGTGGACGGCACCGTCGTGCCCGTGGTGTGCTGCTCCAGCGTGAGCCGCGTGGGCATGGCCAAGCTGCTGGACAACATCATCGACCTGATGCCCTCGCCCGCGGGACGGGTGCTGGAGGGCACCAACCCGAAGACCGGCGACGCCGTCGAGCGCGTGTGCGCAGACGACCAGCCCTTCTCCGCCCGCGTGTTCAAGACCATGGCCGACCCGTTCGTGGGCAAGCTGAGCCTGCTGAAGATCACCTCCGGCACGCTGGACAGCAGCACCGCGCTGTACAACGTGAACGCCGAGAAGGCCGAGAAGCCCGGCACCATCTACATCCTCAAGGGCAAGCAGCAGTCCACCACCCAGAAGGTGTGCGCGGGCGACCTGTGCGCGCTGGCCAAGCTGCAGTCGCTGGCCACCGGCAACACCCTGTGCGACGCCGCCAACCCCGTACAGTTCCCCGACATGGACTTCCCGGCCCCCTGCATCTCCAAGGCCGTGTACGCCAAGAAGGCGGGCGAGGAAGACAAGATCTTCTCCGGCCTGAACCGCCTGATGGAGGAGGATCCCACCATCCGCGTCGAGAAGAACGTGGAGACCGCCGAGTCCGTGCTCAGCGGCCTGGGCGAGACGGCCATCGACGTGGTCGCCGCGAAGCTGGCCAGCAAGTTCAAGGTCGAGTGCGACCTGCGCGATCCCAAGATCCCGTATCGCGAGTCCATCCGCAAGCCCATCGACGTGCAGGGCCGCCACAAGAAGCAGTCCGGCGGTCACGGCCAGTTCGGCGACGTCAAGATCCGCTTCCGTCCCAACGAGGATCCGAACGATACCGAGTTCCACTTTGTGGACAGCGTCGTGGGCGGCACCGTCCCGCGCCAGTACATCCCGGCCGTTGAAAAGGGCCTGATCGACAACATCAAGCACGGCGTGCTGGCGGGCTTCCCCGTGGTGGGCCTGACCGCCGAGCTGTACGACGGCGGCTACCACCCGGTGGACTCCTCCGAAATGGCGTTCAAGACCGCCGCGCGCCTGGCCTTCAAGCAGCTGACCACGGCCAGCCCCGTACTGCTGGAGCCCATCTACCACGTGGAGGTGGATGTGCCCGACGCCAACGTGGGCGACATCTACGGCGACATCAGCAAGCGTCGCGGCCGCATACTGGGCTCTGAGAAGGTCGGCGACCTGCAGCGCGTCATCGGCGAAGCGCCGCTTTCAGAGATGTTCAAGTACGCCACCGACCTGAGGTCCATGACCCAGGGCCGCGGCTCCTTCACGATGCGCTTCGAGCGCTACGAGGAGGTCCCCGCCAACGAGGCCAAGAAGGTCATCGAAGCCTACAAGGCCGAGGAAGAAGACGACGATTGATCCTCCCCGCGCGTACCCGCGCAAGTCTCCCCCTGCCGCAGCCGCGCGCAGGGGGACTTTTTTGCATTTTTCGTCCCAAAACGTGCTTGAAAATTCTCAGATTCGTTGTTAGAATAATTACATTGGATTGGTATGCTTTATCATGACACAACTGGCATCAAACCCCCGAAACGACATATCTTGACGATAGATGGAGCCCCCATGGACCCTACAGGAGTGTGACCCCCATGAAGCAGAGAAGGATGCTGGCGATTGTGCTGGCGTTGGCGGTGCTGTTCCTCAACACGGGATTTGCGCCGGTGGTACTGGCGGAGGACGTGGTTTCCGAGCCGTTGGAAGTGCTGCTCGCGCATGCGCCGGAGGAAGGCGCGGACGGTGAAACCGCTGAGGAGCCGACGGAGGAGCCGACGGAGGAACCCACGCCGGAACCGACCGAGGAACCCACGCCGGAGCCGACTGAGGAACCGACGCCGGAGCCGACGGAGGAGCCCACGCCGGAGCCGACCGAGGAACCGACGCCGGAGCCCACCGAGGAACCGACGCCGGAGCCGACGGAAGAACCGACGCCGGAGCCGACCGAGGAACCGACGCCGGAACCCACCGAGGAACCGACTGAAGCGCCGACCGAAGCGCCCGTGGCGCCGCTG
>JAFYBB010000175.1 GCA_017540445.1 Clostridia bacterium
ATCCTTGCTTCCCCGTCGCAACGGGGAAGTGGCCCGAAGGGCCGATAGGGGACTTCTACGAATCGTTCAATTGTTTCGCAATGTACGAGCGCCCTATCCCCCGCTTCGCGGGTACTTCCCCATCTGCGGATGGGGAAGCTTAGATTGCCCGGCGTCCGCCATTGAATCGAACAAATCCCGTCAGGGATTTGCACCGCCGCTCCTCACTCCTCACTCCTCACTCCTCACTCCTAACTCCTAACTCAACAGGAGGCTGTCGCAACAGCCCCCTGTATCTGGTTTTCGCTCACCGCTCGAAGTACACCCGCAGGGCCCGCACGATGCCGTCGGCCACCTTGCCGCGGTAGTCGTCGCTGGCCAGCAGCCGATCCTCCTTCTCGTTGGAGATGAAGCCCATCTCGATCAGCACGGCGGGGGTGGTGCTCCAGTTGAGGCTCATGTAATTGTTGTAGACCTTCGCGCCCCGGTTCACGCAGCCGGTGTCGTAGCTGATGCCCTTGGCCAGGAGCTTGGCCATGTCGCGGCTCTCGGCCACCCAGTCGCTGTTGTCACGGTAGTAGGTGGCGCAGCCGTGGAACGAGGAATTGTCCACCGCGTCGCAGTGCAGCTGCAGCGCGATGTCCACCCCGGCGTCGTTGAGCATCTTGGCCCGTTCGATGTTGGTGAGCATCACGTCGTTGGTGGTGCGGGTCATGACCACCGTCGCGCCCAGGTCCTCCAGGCGCTTGGCCAGCTTCAGGCCCACCTGCAGATTGGTCTCGTACTCCGCCACGTGGGTCCAGTGGCCGCCGGCGCCGACGCCGACGCCCCGGCCCGTCTTGGAGGAGCCGGGCGCCATCGGGTACTGCTTGTTGATGCCGGTCTTCTGGTGGCCGGGGTTGATGCCGATGATCAGCCCCGCCATGGGCCCGGAGCCGGGCTCCAGCACGTACAGCTTGCAGGACTTCACGGCCTTGGGGTACCAGGTGGAGGTGGCGGTGATGGTGGCGACGCCGCACTTTTTGGCCTCGATGACGCCGGTGGATCTGTCCACGGCGGCCACCGACGGGTCGCTGGAGGCGTAGGCCAGCCCCGGGTAGGAGTTGTTCTCGGGCAGCACCCGGGCCGGGGTCTTCATCGTGGCGCCCAGCTCCATCGTGATGAACCGGTGCTCCATGTTCAGGCTCGTGGGCTTGACCTCCTTCACCGTGACCTGGCAGGTGTCGGCCTTGCCGCCGTCGGCAGTGGTGACGGTGATCGTGGCCGTGCCGACCGCCACGCCCGTGACCACGCCGCTTTCGTCCACCGTGGCCACCGATTCGTCGGAGGATTTCCACGTGAGATTCCGGTCCGTGGGCTTGGCGGGCGTGAAGCGCGCCTTCAGCGCGGCGGTGCGGTTCAGCGACACCACCGGGTTCTCCTCGGTGATTTCGACGGCCTGCACATGGACGATGTTGGTGACGGCCACCCGGCATTTCACCGCATGGCCCCGATAGGTGGCGGTGACCACGGCTTTGCCCTTCTTCAGCGCCGTCACGACGCCGGCTTTGGAGACCTTGACGATCTTCCCGTTGGAGCTTGTCCACCGGGCCTTCTTGCCGGACAGCGGCGCGCCCCGATAGGTCAGGCTCAGCTTTTGGGTCTCGCCCTTGTTGACGCACAGCGCGGCGGCGTCCGCGGTCAGCTCCGCGCCGTCCTCCACCACGATTTTGCCCTTCGGCCCCAGCCTGAAGGCCTTGAGCAGGTTGACATCGCGGGCCGGCTTGCCCGCGATGCGCACGTCCTTCAGCGTCAGCGTGCCCTGCACCGTGGCCAGATACCCCTTGAAGCCCGCCTCGCGCACCAGGTTTATCTTTTCAAACGTGGCGCTGTCGATGGCCTCGGTCTCAGAGAAGCCCCGCCGGGCGAGCTCGGGCGCGGCGGTTGGCGCTGCCGTTGGGTCAGCGGTGGGCGCGGCGGCGTCCTCCGCGGCCAGCACCCGGGTGTCCGCGGCCTCGGGGCCGGGCGTCAGCACCCATTCATTCGATTCCGATACGGGCGCGTCCACCGGTTCGGCCAGGAGCGCTTCATCGGCCAGGCCGCAGGCGAAAAGCAGCGAAATGCACAGCGCCAGGGCGACGGCGCGCGATAGACCCTTGAACTTCATATCCGATGCTCCCTCCGTTGATGGGATGTCCGGTACCAATATAGCACACGCCGAGCGGGGTGTCAAATCATCCGAAGGCAAAAAAAGCGCGCCCCCCGATGGGAGCGCGCCCTTTATGGCCTGTGTTGCGGCGGGATCAGCCCTCAGCCTTGGTCTCGGTAGCCTCTTCAACGGCCTCCTGAGCGGCGTCGGCGGCTTCCTCAGCCTTCTCCTGGACGGCCTCGGCAGCCTCTTCGACCTTCTCCTCAGCAGCGTCGGCAGCCTGCTCGGCGGCGTCGGCAGCCTTCTCAGCGGTCTCCTCGACCTTCTCGGTGGCCTCTTCAGCCTTCTCCTCGACCTTCTCAGCGGTCTCTTCGACCTTCTCGGCAGCCTGCTCGGCCTTCTGCTCGGCCTTCTTGCAAGCGGTCATGCCGACAGCCAGCAGAACCATAACCAGGATCAGAGCAAAGATCTTCTTCATGACGGGTACTTCCTTTCGTGTTCCGTTGCGCGTGACGCGCGTCGTTTTCTTGCCTGGGACGGGCACATGCCGCCTCCATTAAGCAGCAATCATTATAATGATTTATTATGGCAAATGGAAGCGCGTTGATGTTGAAACCGTGTTGATTCTCTGTGAAGGGGGAGGAGGGAGTAGGGAACAGGCAATAGGCAATAGGGAACAGGGGACAGGGGAGTAGGAAGTAGGGAGTGGCCGCTCGGATGGGGAGTAGGGGCGCCGATGCGGCGCCCGCCCGGGAGGGGGACAGGGGATAGGATATAGGGAACAGGGGACAGGGGACGGGGGACGGGGGCGGGGGTTATTTGATCTTCGGGCTCTTGGCGGTGGTTGACCAGTTGGAATAGTAGATGGCCTGGCCGGCTTTTTTGTAGGCGCGGATGCGTACGGAGTATGCTCTTCCGGTGGTCAGCTTCCTGAGGGTCGCCTTGACGGTCTTGGCCTTCTTCACCGTCAGCTTCTTCGCGCCCTTGAAGTTCTTCGCCGGGCTGTACTCGATCTGATAGCCGGTGACGCCGCCGGAGGCCTGCTTCCAGGCGGCGGTCAGTTGATTTTTGCCGGCCTTCAGCGAAAGGCCCGAGACTGCCTTCGGGCGGATGATGAAGCTGCCCCTGGCCGTGCCGGCGTACTTGCCCACGCCCTTGACGGTCACGGTGGCCTTGCCGATATTGACGTTGTTTTTGTAGCGGACGGCGTAGTCCGTGCCCTGCTTCAGCGCCTTGCCGTTCAGCTTCACCGTGACCTTCGGCTTCAGCGCCTTGCCGGTCCAGGTTCGATCCTTGACGGTGACCCTGGCCTTCGTCAGCCTGATCTTGGCGGCTTCCGCCGCCTGTTCCCCGGCGGCCCTGACCTGGCGCTCGGCGTCCGTCAGCCTGTTTGAAACGTCGGCGCTCACCAGCTGCTTCTGGTCATCCGTCAGCGCGTCATACGCCGCCCGGGCGGCCTCCACGGCGGCCCTGTCACCGGTTCCGGCGGCATCCGGCAGCGCGTGGATGGCCGCGACCACGGCATCCGCGGCGCGCCCGTCCTCGGCGGCCTTCTGCCCGGCGGCCTGCGCTTCCGCAGCCCTCGCCTCGGCGGCGGCTTTCTCTTCCGCGGCCTTCACCTGGCTTTCGGCGCTCGTCAGCCTGCGCGCGACCTCCGCGCTCACCAGCGCCTTCTCTTCCTCCGACAGTGCGCTGTAGGCTGCCCGGGCGGCTTCGACAGCGGCCTTGTCCGATGCGGCGGCGGCCGCCGGCAGCGCGTTGATCTTCGCGATCGCGTCATTGGCCGCGGCCGAGGTCTTCGCCGGGATGACGGTCGGCTGCCGGATCGGCGCCGTGCCGTTCGCGTCGCTGAACAGCTGGCGGCACGCCGTGCACGCCCAGTACGCTTCCGTACCGGCGGCGGTATAGGTGGCCTCCGCCCTCGGGTGCGCCGTCAGCCGGTGGCCCGACGCGGGAAGCTCCGCATAGGTGGTATAGCCGCAGCCCTCGCGCCGGCACGTGTCGTAGGCGTTCCAGCCCGCCTCGGTGCAGGAAGCAGCCCTGGCGTCGTGATGCACGAGATCGTGCCCCAGCGCGGGAAGCTCCGCATAGGTGGTGCAGCCGCAGCGGGAGCAGGCGTCGTAGGCGGCCCAGCCGGGCGCGGTGCAGGAAGCGGCCTGTGCGTCGTGATGCACCAGGTCGTGCCCCAGCGCGGGAAGCTCCGCATAGGTGGTGTAATCACAGCGGGAGCAGGTGTCGTAGGCGTTCCAGCCGATCGCGGTGCAGGTGGCGGCCCTGGCCGCGTGGTGCACCAGGTCGTGGCCCTTCGCCGGAATCTGGGAATAGGTGGTGTGGTCGCAGCGGGAGCAGGCGTCGTATTCATTCCAGCCGATTGCGGTGCAGGTGGCGGCCTTGCCCTTGTGATGTACCAGGTCGTGGCCCTTCGCCGGAATCTCCGCATAGGTGGTGTAGCCGCAGCGGGAGCAGGTGTCGTAGGCGCTCCAGCCGATTTCGGCACAGGTCGCCGCCTTGGCCGCGTGATGCACCAGGTCGTGGCCCTTCGCCGGAATCTGGGAATAGGTGGTGTAATCGCAGCGGGAGCAGGCGTCGTAGGCGCTCCAGCCGGTTTCGGTACAGGTCGCCGCCCTGGCTGCGTGATGCGCCAGGTCATGGCTCAGCGCGGGAATATTCTCGAGCGCCCTGGTCTGTACGGCAAATGCCCTGTTCGCAAATTCTGCGCCGGTGTAGGTCGTCTCGCCCGCCTCCGCGCAGGGCGCGGCCCGCGTGACCTCCGATGAGACGGCCACCGTCTCCGACTGCGTCTCGGCGCAGCCCGCGCGCTTGCAGGTGCGGA
>JAFYBB010000176.1 GCA_017540445.1 Clostridia bacterium
CTGTGGCACTTGACCAGCGCGCCGATCAGCGCCACGAATATCACCGAAAAGGCTGTTCTCACAGGCCGCACCCTCTCATTTCGGAATCCGCAGTAACCGGTCGATTCGCGTTGACGCCGCTCACGCCTTGGCGCAGAGCGCCTCCGCGCGCTCAAACACCTGGGCAACGCTCCCCGTGCCGTCGTACTTCGCCATGCCGCAGGCCACCGTCACGCCGCCGGTCTCTCCGTTTTTGCGGTTGTTCTCCGCCAGCTGGGCCACCAGATCGTCGATGCACTCAAAGTCGTGCCCCAGCGCGATCACCGCGAACCGGTCTCCGGCCACGCGGAACACGGGGCTGTGCTTGAACGTGTTGCAGATGATCGCGCAGGCCTCGCGGATCAGCTGGTTGCCCGCCGCCCGGCCCTGGGCCTCGTTGACCCAGCCGAGCCCGTACACGCGGCAGATCGCGATGGCGTACTGCACCTGCTGGCCGCCCTCGATCTGGCGGGCCAGCGTCTCGGTCATGCTCTCGTAGGCCGTCCGGTTCTTCACGCCGGTCAGCGCGTCCAGATTGGCCTTGCTGCGGGCCGCGGACAGCATCCGCTCGTACTCCTGCTCGTGCTTCACCTGGGCGTCGATGTCGCTGACGCCGATCACCAGCACCGGCCCGTCCGCCTCGTCCACCAGCGCGGCCTTCAGGCTGACGTACCGGGGCTCGCCGTCCATCACCATGCGATACTGGAAGGAGAAGAAGCCGTCCTTGCCGACCCGGTTCAGCACGTTCTCCCGCGTTAAAAGCGTCTGGAACTTCGCCATATCCTCCGGGTAGATCAGGCGCGCGCTCTCCTTCAGGGACTGGGCGAAGAAGTCGTCGCCCTCGGTGGGCACGCCGAGCCCGGCGTAGTCGCTGTTGGCGCGGTACTCCACGTAGCGGCCCGTGGCCGGGTCGATGGTGTACACGCAGATGAAGCCCTGGGTGAGCGCGCCGATGCGGGAGTAGACGGCCCGCTCGGCCTGCATCCGCGACATCGCTTCCTTCTGGCGCGTCTGGGCGTCCACGTCGCTCACGCCCACGATGATGTGGCTGGGGTCGCCCGGGATGCGCACGGCCTTCATCTCCACGAAGGTGGGCTTGCCATCCATCATCAGCCGGTAGGTCCGCTTGAACCGGCCCTCGGCGTCCAGCGCGGCGATCACGTTGGACTTGGTAAAGGCGCGGATGAAGTCCTCCTGATCGTCCTTGTGCAGGCGCGCCAGCGCCTGGGCGCGGCTGATGGCGAAGAAGTCCTCGCCGTGCTGCTCCATGGCCAGATCCTGCAGCTGCGGGTCGGGGATGTATTCGATGAAGCGCTCGGTGTCCAGGCTCACGTAGTACAGGTCCACGTAGTCCGCCGCCAGCGCCTTGGCCATCTGGCCGTAGTCCGTGCCGGCGTCCTCGCTCTCCTTCACCACGGCCAGCACCGCCACGGCGATGGCCGTGGTGCCCGTCACCGGGTTGACCGCCACCCGGCGGATCAGCGTGTGGGCCACGGTGTTGGCGTTGACCTTCTCGTCCAGTATGGTGCGGTTGCCGTCCCGGCTGCACTGCACCACCGCCTTCAGGAAGGCCGCCCCGGGCCGGCCCGACAGGTCCGAGCAATCGATCTCCTTCGTGTCGTAATCGATGCCCATCGTGCGCTTCATGAAGTCGCGGTACGAGCGGTTGCAGCGGTTGAACCTGGCCGTGGTGCCGTTGACCTCGATGATGCTCATCGGCAGCGTGTTGAAGTACTGGTTCAGCGACTCGTCGTTCTCGTTGGCCAGCGCGGTGATGTCGTACAGGTTGATGCGGCCGATGGAGGCGTAGTAGTCGGTCTCCTCCGGGTTCTCGAACTCCAGGAGCGTGCCCTGTTTAAACAGCGACACGATCCCCTCGAAGGGCAGGGGCTTGCTGTAGTAGTAGCCCTGGATGCGGGTGCAGCCGATCTCGCGCAAAAACTCCACCTGCTCGGCGTGCTCCACGCCCTCGCACACGGTCTCGGTGCCAAGACCGATGGCCATGTTCATCAGCTCGGTCAGTATGATCCGGCTCTCGTCGCCCTCGTCGAAGCGCTCCATGAACCGCATGTCGAACTTGATCAGGTCGAAGTGGATCTGCTGCAGCACGTCCAGCGACGAATAGCCGCTGCCGAAGTCGTCCATCCACACCGGGAAGCCCAGCGCCTGGAAGCGCCGCACCTGCTCCTTCATGAAGTCGAAGTCGCCGCCGATCACGCTCTCGGTGATCTCGACGGTGATCATCGACCGGTCGACGCCCGCCGCGTCCACGCGCCGGCGGATCTCCTCCACCACGTCGCAGCGCTCAAAGTCCATGCGCGACAGGTTGACGGACTGGGGCACCAGGTAGAAGCCCGCCTCCGTCTGCGCCTTCATCTTCTCCAGCACCCGGTCCACCACGTACAGGTCCAGCTTGTAGATCAGCTTGGACTCCTCCAGCGCCGGTATGAACTCGCCCGGCGACAGGAAGCCCAGCACCGGGTCGATCCAGCGGGCCAGCGCCTCCTCGTCGCAGACCTTGCCGTCCGCGGCGCGTATGATGGGCTGGAAGTACACCTTGATCCAGCCCTCCTCCAAGGCCCGGTCCAGGTTGTGGATGACGTGCTGGAACACCTCGTCCTTCTTCAGCATCCGCTCGTCGAACCAGGTGACGCTGGAGCCCAGCTCGCCCCGGGTCTGGTTGGCGGCGAACCGGGCGCGGTCGCAGGCCAGGGTGACGTCCACGTCCTCCAGCCGGTTCGGATACGCGCCCACGCGGATGTTCAGGCGCTGGCCGTCCGCGGCGCTCTCGCACGCGGCGAGCACCGCCTGGATCTCCGCCTCCGCGCGCGCCTCGTCGGTCAAAGCCGTGAACTGGTCGCCGTTGAAGCGGCACACCCGGTCCTCGCCGAACTGCTTGAGCAGTATGCCGGCGAAGTCCAGTATCAGCCGGTCGCCCTTCTCAAAGCCGAACTGCCGGTTGTAGTTGCGAAGGCCGACGATGTTGAAGTACAGCATGGCCGGCTGCCCGCCCGCCTCCAGCATGCGCGCGCGGGCCTGTTCGGCCAGCGTGAAGAAGCGGCGCATGTTGGGCAGGTCGGTCAGCTTGTCGTGGTTCAGCTGGTGGTTCAGATCGCCGATGTAGCTGCGGATCTGGTCGCGCATGCGCGTGAACGCGCCGGTCAGCGTGCCGATCTCGTTTTTGCCGTGGTAGTTCAGGTCCACGTCGTAGTCGGCGTCGGCCAGCCGCTGGGAGGCGTCCGTCAGCTGCTTCAGCGGCCGGGTGATCACCCGCATGACGTACAGCGTCAGCACCGTGTAGGCGGCGATGACCACCAGCGCAATCATCATGATGGCCCGGATCAGCCGCCGCCAGGGCGCGTTGATCTCGTCGGCCGGCGCGACGACGGCCAGCTTCATGCCGTTGGACATCGTCGAGAAGGACATCTGCCGGTCATGGCCGTTGGCCGTGTAGCGGATCAGCTCGTCGCCGCTGTCGCCCCTTTGCAGGATCGCGCTGCGCACGCCCAGCCCCAGCTCGTCCAGGTCGCTGCCGATGGGCAGGTCGGGGTGGTAGATCACCCGGCCGCCCGCGTCCATCAGGCACACGTAGCCCGTCTCGTACACGCGGATACCGTTGATCTGGGCCACCAGCGTGTCGCAGGGGATGTCCATGCCCATCAGGCCGATGAGCATGCCGGACTTGTAGATCGGCACGAAGTAGGAGCAGATCCACGTGCCCCGCTCCGTCGCGGTGCTGTAGGGCCCGATCCACACCGGGCGGCCCTTGCTGACGGCGGTCTCGTACCAGGTGGCGTGCAGCGTCTCCGACGGTATCAGGTGCTGCACGTCCAGCGGGGGCTGGCGGATGAAGCCGGTCTTGCCCACCTTCTGGTAGAAGAAGCCGGGCTCGCCCCGGCTGATCTCCGGGTTGATGCAGTAGTAGTAGGCCGTGACCCCCTGGGTGTAGTCGGCGACGCCGGCGAAGAACTGCTGGATCTTGTCGCAGTACGCGCGCAGGTAGGCGTCCAGCGTCTGGGTCTGCTCCCGGGTCTGCACGCCCTGCTCCGGGCCGGTGCGGATCGCGCCGCACTCCACCAGCAGCACGCTGTCCAGGTCCTCTATGGCGATGTTCGCGGCGATCTCCACGGACTGCTCGATGCTCTCGAAGTATTTCTCCAGGGACTTCCGGGTGTCCTGATCGATCAGGTTCATCATGCCCACGGAATTCTCATTGGTCTCGCTCTGGATGATCAGAAAGCTCGCCACGAACACGGACAGTATGCTGGTGAGTATCGCCACGATGATGATCGCCGCGATCTGCATGCGAATCGAACGCATCCCTTTCCCCCCCTTGCCCGAAAATTGGAAAGCCGCTGCCGGCGGTCAGTGAACGAATCACTGATCTTCGGCAACGACGTACATTTCACGGTATTTGTTTTTGACCGAGCCGTTCCAGGAGGACTGTATCCCCCTCAGCCGCTCGGAGGTCACGTAGTAGCGCAGGCGGGAATACAGCGGTATCCAGCCCGCGTCCTCCTGCACGATGAGGCGCTCCAGGTCCTGGTATTCCTCGATGCGCGCGCCCGGGTCGGCGATGGTCCGCGCCTGGCGCACCCGCTCCATCACGTCCTCCCGGGGATAGCAGAGGCTTCGGAAGGTGGTGTTCTGCCGGTCGCCGAAGAACGTGTAGATGAAGTTGTCCGGGTCGTTGAAGTCCGCCGTCCACAGGGCGGTGTAGCAGGCCAGCCTGCCGCTCTTGCGCAGGCGCATGAATTCGCTCTCGTTGATCACGTCGATGTTGGCCCTGATGCCGACCTTCTCCCACATCGACGCCGCCAGCCGCAATAGCGCCATCTCCCAGCGGGTGGAGGAGGAGTTCACGCTGACGGTGAATTCAAAGCCGTCCTCGAAGCCCGCCTCATCGAGCAGCGCCCTGGCCGCCTCCGGGTCGCAGGGGATCTGGGGCAGGTCCGGGTTGAAGCCGTGCAGCCCGTGGGGATAGATGCCGTTCTCCACGCTGCCCCGGCCGCCGTACACCGCCGTCAGCAGTATGGCCCGATCCAGCGCCAGCTGCATGGCCCTGCGCACCCGCGCGTCGTCCAGCGGCGCGATGGACTCGTTCAGCGCGATGTAGGTGATGCCGATGCGCGGCACGCTGAACAGCCTGTCCTGGTAGATGTCGCCGTGCAGGAAGAACTCGGCGGTATTGCCCACCTCGTCCAGGTCCAGCACGTCGATCTCGCCCCGCTCGAACATCCGGCGGATCTCCTTGGAATCGGTGATGAACCGCAGATCCAGCCCCTCGCATTTGGGCGCGCCCTGCCAGCAGTCGGCATTCGCGGTCAGAAGCAGGCCCTCGCCGGGCGTCCATTTCAACAGTATGAACGAGCCGGTGCCGACGGTCCAGGCGGGATCCGCGCCGAAGCGCTCGCCCGCCTGCTCGGTGGTCTCCCGGTCCAGGATCGACGCGCCCGGCATCGACAGGCAGGCCAGGAACGCCTGGAACGGGTGCTCCAGCGTGATGGCGAAGTCCAGCTCGCCCAGCACCTCAAAGCCCTCCAGGCCCGAGGCCTTGCCGCTCTCCAGCGCCTGCGCGCCCACGATGTCGTCCACGATGTCCCGGTTGCAGGAATCCGGGTGGGTCAGCAGCCGCACGAAGGTGTACTCCACGTCCGAGGCGGTCAGCGGCGCGCCGTTGCTGAAGGTCACGCCCGGGCACAGATGGAAGGTATAGGTCCTGCCGTCCTCCGAAACCTCCCAGGACTCGGCCAGCGACGGCAGTATCTCCACCTCGCCGCTTGCGTTGTTTTCCATCTCCACCAGCCGGTTGAACACGTTTTGCGCCACGGTGTAGTGGATCGAAGTGCACTGGAAATCCACCGTGTCCGGCTCGTCCTCCACGGCGACGATGAAGCGGGAGGTGTCCGGCCCGTCGGGCTCGTCCTGCGCCGCCGGGCCCCTGGGCCGCCCGTCGCAGGCGGCGCAGCCCAGCGCCACCGCCAGCGCCAGCACAAGGCCCAGCAGCGCCTTCCCGCGCCTGAAATATCTGAATTGGCTCATAGGTCACCTCTGTGCATTTTCATTGTACAGATTCGGCTTGTGAGACCGATGTTTTTTGTCCTTACATTGTAGCATATTTGCCGCGTCTTTGCAAATACTTTACAAAACTTTCAGGCACCATTTTACCACTGAAAATCCTTCGGGTATACCGCCTGCGCCAGGCCGGACTGGGCCAGGTACACGCCGCCGTAGCGCTCGCCGGTGTCCACGACGCCGTCCCCGCCGCAGCGCAGCGTCAGGTTGTCGTTCATGTCGCCGTCGGTCAGGTTGACGTTGATCACGCCGTTGGCGCGGTACCAGATCTCGCCGACGCGCCAGCCGTCGGCCTCGGCGGCGGCCAGTATCGCCGCCGCACCGGGCGCGGCCTCCAGCTCCGCCCGGGAGATCGCCAGCCCGCCGTATTCCAGCAGCCGCAGCCCGTTCAGGAAGAAGTAGTACCGCTTCCAGGTGTGGCCCGTGCCGTCCGCGCAGGCGTCGAAGGCGCTGGGGTACATGTAGAATTCGTTGGGCACGTCCCCGGCGGACAGCCCCTCAAAGCCGCTGCCCTCCAGCGCCACCGCCTCGGCGCTGCCGCTCACGCCCCACACCGCCGACGTGGAGCCGCTGCCGCCGTACCAGATCTCGGCGGCATACAGGCACGGTCCGACGCCCAGCCGGCCCGCGCTCAGGTACGAATCCCGGGCATGGATCCTGGCGCAGTCCGTCGGGCTGACAAACCAGATCTCCCCCTCGATGCCGTCGTCGCCCCATCCGGCGTCCGAGACGATCGCGAACGCCTCGCGCACGCCGTCCCCGTCGTAGTCGGCCCAGTCAAACTGCGCCACGGCGTCCGTCCCCGCGGTCTTCACGAGCCGCGCGCGCAGCGCCTCCTCCCCGTCGTCCGCGCCCCCGGCAAACCCGGTCGCCACCCAGGCCACCAGCAGCGCCAGGCAGATAAGGGCTACACGATTGAACAGTCGCTTCATATCTGACATCCTTTCTCTCTGACATGTCCAACCTCCCGCCCGGGCGCGTCTCGGCCCGCAGAATGTCTCCATACGCTCAGCTGTGCTCCCCCCGCCCGAACGCCCCGCGGTACAGCGCCAGGGCCAGCGCGGCGCTGAGGGCGTCGGCCACGGGCTGGGCCGCCAGGAAGCCCCGGTAGCCGCCCACCGCCACGGCGATCACAAACACGATCACGA
>JAFYBB010000177.1 GCA_017540445.1 Clostridia bacterium
CCAGCGTCGCTGTGTTGCCCGATCACGTTTTGCGCGTTCGCTTTGTCAACGGGGAATTGCGGGATTTCGACATGAAGCCCCTGCTCTCCCGAAAATGCTATATGCCGCTGCAAAGCGACGTACTGTTCCAAACCGCAAGCGTGGCCTTCGGCACCGTCCAGTGGTCCAACGGACTGGATCTCGACCCCGAATGGCTGTATGAGGACAGCAAACCGGTAAAGTAAAAGTACAGGCAGTCTATGAAAGGCCAATGGTTCATAGACTGCCTGTCTGTCAGATACTCCGCGCGCCCAGCATGGCGCCGCAGCTTTCGCGGACGATCAGGCTGCACTCCCGGATCTGGGAGTACGAGCCCCCGCCGCCCTTCATGCTGCCGATCAGCTCCTCCACGGCGGTGACGCCGTGGTCGAAGGGGTGCAGGTCGACGGTGGTCAGGGAGGGGTTGAGATAGGGGGTAAAGAACTGATTGTCGCAGCCGATCAGCGCCACGTCCTCCGGCACGCGCAGGCCCATGCGCTGCAGCTGGCGCAGCGCCCCGAGCGCCACCAAATCGTTTATGGCGATGATGGCGGTGGGGCGCTTTTCTTCGGCGTTTTCGCTGAACAGGCGGTTCACGCAGAACTCGCCCGCCTGGGGCGTGAAGCCCGCGTCGGTGCGCGTGTCCCGGTTGGCGGGAATGCCCAGGCGCTCCATCTCCTCAAAATAGGCCCTGCGGCGCGCGCTGGAGGAGCGCATGCCCCCGGAGCCGCCGATGAAGGCGATGCGGCGGTGGCCCAGCGTGACCAGGTGGGCCAGCGACTTGCGCACGCTGAGGGACAGGTCGGAGGTAATGTTCACGCAGCTGACGCCCTCCACCCGGGGCCCGATGGTGACGATGGGCATGCGCTGGGCGATCTTGCACAGGCGATTGCGGATCTCGTCCAGGTCGCCCTGCTCCATGGCCGAGCCCACCACCACCGCGCCGGCCACCGGCAGGCGCACGACGCTCTCCACCGCCCGGTCCTCGGCCCCGAGGGCGAATTCCGGCTGGCAGACGATCAGCGGGCGGCCCGCCCGGCGCGCGGCCTGTTCGGCGCCGGCGCAGAGCATGCCGTAATAGGGGTTGGTCAGATCGGAAATCACCAGTGCCAGGGCGCGCTCCTGCCCGGCCTCGCCCCGCGCCTCGGCGGCGGGCCTGCGATAGCCGAGCTGCCGCGCGGCGGCCTCCACCTTTTCCCGGGTCGCGGCGCTGGCGCCGCTGCCGGAGAGCACGCGGGAGACCGACGCGAGCGATACGCCCGCAAGCGCGGCGACGTCGTGTATCGTTACGGCTTTCGTGTCCATGGGCGTTCCTCCTGGCTGTGTTCACGGTAAGTATAGCACAGGCGGCTGAAAATTTCAATGGAAATTTTCATTTTATTTTCAGTTGCTTTCAGGCTTTTCGGTGAAAAACCGCACTTATTTTCAGAAAACCATTGACATAACGGCCAATAAACGCTATAATGAATACAGACATTGAAAATCTTTTCAATGCAAACCGAATCCGGCGGGCAGCGCCCGTTGAAGTATGAAGGAGGAACACCCCATGAAAAAAGCACTCGCTCTGGTTCTGGCCATGATCCTGCTGCTGTGCAGCGCCAGCTTCGCCGTGGCGGAGGACGCCAAGACCCTGACGGTCGTGGCGTGGGACGCCGGCACGACCCCCTACCTCGTCGCTCAGAAGGAAGCCTTTGAGGCCTCCCACCCGGGCGTGACCATCGAATACGTCGACGTCGCCTCCCAGGACTACGCCACGAAGACTAGCACGATGCTCTCCGGCGGCGACACCAGCGACGTGTTCATGGTGAAGGAGATCACCGACCTGCTGAACTGGCAGGCGGCCGGCTATGAAGAGCCCCTGAACAGCTACATCGAAGCCTCCGGCTACGACATGAGCGGCTTCGCCGGCATCGAGAGCAACTACGCCGTGGACGGCGAGCAGTACGCGCTGCCCTTCCGCAGCGACTTCTGGGTGCTGTACTACAACAAGGACCTGTTCGACGCCGCGGGCGTGGACTATCCCACCAACGACATGACCTGGGAGCAGTACGCCGAGCTGGCCAAGAAGATGACCGACGCCGACAAGGGCATCTACGGCACCCACTATCACACCTGGCTGTCCGCGGTGGTGAACTGGGACGTCTGCGACGGCGTGAACACGCTGATCGACGGCAACTACGACGACCTGGCCTACTTCTACGAGCTGTATCAGGACCTGGAGGACGCGGGCGCCTGCATGTCCTACAACGAGCTGAAGGCCGCCGGCCTGCACTACTCCGCCGCCTTTGAGAACGGCAACATCGCCATGCTGCCCATGGGCTACTGGTTCGTCTCCACGCTGATCGGCGCGATCAAGGACGGCACCTGCAGCTTCAACTGGGGCATCGTGGCCGTTCCCCACAAGGAAGACGTGGCCGCCGGCTCCTCCTTCGGCAACCTGACCGGCGCGATGATCAACGCCAAGTCCGCCAACAAGGACCTGGCCTGGGAGTACATCTCCTGGCTGGCCGGCGAGGAGGGCGCCCTGGCCACCGCCTCCACCGGCACCCGTCCGGCGTGGGTCTCCGACGCCGTCGCCACGGCCATGGCTTCCGCCGACGGCTTCCCGGCCGACGACGCCAGCAAGGCCGCGCTGATCCCCACCGCCGTGTCCGTGGAGATCCCCGCTTCCGAGCATTCCTCCGAGATCAGCACCGTGCTGAACGAGGAGCACAGCCTGATCATGACCCGCGAGTCCACCATCGAGGAAGGCATTGCCGAGATGAACGAGCGCGTGGCCGAGATCCTGGGCTGATCTGACGGCCCTGTACTGACCTGACGCACCGGCGGGGAAGGCGAAGCGCTCGCCTTCCCCGCCTTTTCAATGAGCAATCAGGAATGCGAAGCGATTTCTGATCACTCCCCGTTCCTGATTGCTCACATCCCTGAAAGGAGCCACGCCAACATGATCGGATCAAACGGACGCATGATCAAGCGCAACAGGACCCGCTACGAGCGCAAAAAGGAGCTGATCGCCTACTCCTTTCTCGCGCCGAACTTCATCGGCTTCGCGGTGTTCACGCTGGTGCCGGTGCTGTTCTCGATCTACCTGTCCTTCGTGAAGTGGAAGGGCGGCGCGTTCAGCACCATGGAATGGGTCGGCCTGGGCAACTACGCCGAGATCTTCAAGACCGCCAAGGTGGCGGAAAAGGGCCTGGGCTATCTGTTCACGAAGGTGGACCTGGGCATCGCGCTGAAGAACACGGTGTTCTACACGCTCGTCACCGTTCCGCTGACGCTGGTCTGCGCCGTCGCGCTGGCGCTGGCCCTGAACCGGGCCGTGAAGGGCGCCGTGGGCTTTCGGACCGTGTTCTTCTTCCCCTACGTGGCGTCGATGGTGGCCATCTGCGTGTGCTGGCGCTTCATGATGATGAAGGACGGCCCGATCAACCAGTTCCTGATGGCGCTGGGCTCCGGCTACAACAAGAGCTGGACGGCGGACAGCACGATGGCAATCTGGTCGATCATACTGGTCAGCGTGTGGCGCAACATGGGCTATTACATGGTGATCTACCTGGCCGCGCTGCAGGGCGTGCCCGCCGACCTGTACGAGGCGGCGACCATGGACGGCGCGAACAAGGCCCAGCAGTTCTTCCACGTGACGCTGCCGCAGCTGCGGCCCACCACGTTCTTCGCCTCCACGATGCTGATCATCTCCTGCTTCAAGATCTACGACGTGGTGGCCATCATGACCGAGGGCGGCCCGGGCCGCAGCACGAAGATGCTGGTCACCTACATCTACGACGAGGCCTTCACCAACTTCAACTACGGCACCGCCAGCGCCATCGCCATGGTGCTGCTGGTGATCGTGCTGATCTTCACGCTGGCCCAGTTCAGCACCGAGAGCAAATACGCCAACAACTGAGAGGAGGGGGCAAACCATGACGCAGCTCGCATTGAATAAGAACACGGGCATCCGGCGCTCGCCCCTGTCCGTGGCGCTGAAGGGCCTGCTCTACGTGGCGCTGATCGCCCTGGCCCTGTTTACGCTGATCCCCTTCGTGTGGATGCTGTCGGCCTCGCTGAAGCTGGACCGGGAGGTGTTCAGCTACCCGATCCGCTGGATCCCGGAGGTCTTC
>JAFYBB010000178.1 GCA_017540445.1 Clostridia bacterium
CCGTGATCGCAATGGAGACAAAGAGCATGATCAGGAACGTCTTTCGAAGGGAAATGCCCTGCTCCCTGGTCTGCCGGATAATACCGCTCATCTGTGCTTCTCCTTATGGCTGACAACGCGTCGAACCGTTCGAGGGTGTCGGCCCGTAATCATAAAGACACTGTTTTGATTATACCATATTCCACCGGTTATTTCCACCCCAAATCACGGATAATTCGGTGTTGATAATATCTTGAATATTAGAGGCCATCGCCGACGACAGCGGCATCACCTTCGTGCAGCCCTATCTGGACGAGCAGACCAAGACCATACTCACCACGCTGGCGGGGCGCCTCTCCGACGGCGTCAGCGTCATCGCGCTGGACATCACCCTCAGCCGCATCCAGGAGATCACCGAGGAGATCGCCCGGCACACGCCCGGCAGCTACGGCATCGTGCTGGACAAGGCGGGCCAGGTCATCGCCCACTCCGACAGCGCCGAGCTGGGCAAGAATTACTTAGAGGAATCGGGCACCCTCGGCGCCGCGCTGGCGGACCGGCTGTTCAACGGGTCGGACCAGGAGTTTGAGGTGCGTTACGGCGGCCAGCAGTACATGGTGTTCGTCGAGATGATCGATGGGAACTGGCGGGCGATCTCGCTGATCAACACCCGGGTATTCTACCGACCGCTGATCGTCATCATCGCGCTGTCGGCGCTGTTCGCGGTGCTGGAGGCCATCGTGCTCGTGGCGATACTGTACAACCAGAGCGCCAAGAACCTGGCCATCGCCTCGGCAAAGGAGGCCGAGAGCGCCAGCCGCGAAGAGAAGGGGCTGGACTTCGTGTTCGACCGGGCGGAATCGCTGGACGAATACCTTGTCGGCGACGCGCCGAAGCTCCGGCAGGCGCTGATCAACCTGCTCGGCAACGCGGTGAAGTTCACCGACGCCCCCGGCACGGTCACCTTCGCGGTGGCCCAGAAGCCGGCCTCAGACGGCGCCGTGGCGCTGCGCTTCACGGTGAAGGACACCGGCGTGGGCATGGACCAGGCGTACCTGCCCAGGCTGTAAATTGAACGCCGAGGTCCTTTCCGACCTGCTGGAGATGGAGGGCATGACCTGCGAATGGGCGGAGAACGGGCAGCGCGCGGTGGAGCTGTTCGCCGCCAGCGCGCCGGGGCATTTCTCCGCGATACTGATGGACATGCGCAGTACATGTTGTAGGGGCGGCATAGCCTTCCCCTTTAGGGGAAGGCTATGCCGCCCCTACATAGGCTTCACGCTAAACGCGCGTTTTGAGACAGCCTCCTTCTGTACTGCTACAGGCGCGCCATCGTGCCGCCCTCGAAGAGCTCCACCGTGAATATGCGGGGCTTGCGCGAGGCGGTTTCGGGGCGCTCGATCAGATCGGTCAGCAGCCGGGCCGCCACCCGGCCCATGTCGTCGCTGTTCTGACGGATGGTCGTCAGCGTCGGCTTGAGCGCCTGGGTCAGCGGTATGCCGTCGTACCCGGCGAAGGAGATGTCTTCGGGGATGCGCAGGCTCAGCTCCCGCGCCGCCTCCTGGGCGCCGAAGTAGGTCATGTCGTCCGGCAGCAGTATGCATGTGGGCGGCTCGGGCAGCCGCAGCAGCTCCAGCACATGGCGGCGCGTACAGGCGATGTCGTGGTACAGCCCGTCGCGGATATAGTCCTTGGGCACGGGCAGGCTGTGATACCCCATCGTGTTGCCGAACTGGCCGACGCGCGTGCGAGTCACCACCGAATTGTTGTGGCCGTGGATGAAGGCGATGCGCCGGTGGCCCATCGAGATCGCGTAATCCACCAGCTTCTGCACGCCCGTCTCGTTGTCGGAGAGCACGGCGGGCACGCCCTTGTAGATGTGGTCCACCGACACGCAGGGCAGGCCGCTGGCGGCCAGCGCCTTGTACTGGGGCGACACGAAATCCCCGCAGAGTATGCACGCGCCCTCTATGCCGCATTGCCGGCAATGCTCCGCGATGCTGGCGTCCTGCCCCTCCGGGCCCATGTTGATGAACGTGATCTCGTAGCCGCGCGCCTCCGCCTCCACCTTGAAGGCTTCCATGATCAGTGAAAAGAACGGATGCGTGAGGCCCTTGCCGCTCCCGTCCTGATACAGTATGCCAAGGCTGCGCTTCAGCGTGGACGCGCCGCTCGGGTTCGGGGCATGGTTCATCGCCGTCATAGTGGACACCTCCATGTCATCGTCCTCAATCGTCGGTCCTGTCGTCACTCCCGGCTATGGATGAGCTTGCCCAGCGTCTCAAGCAGGCGCTCCGGCTCCACGGGCTTGGACAGATGCGCCGTCATGCCGGCCTGCAGCGACCGCTGAACATCCTCGTCGAAGGCATTGGCCGTCATCGCGATGATGGGAACGGTCTTCGCGTCGGGGCGATCCAGGCCGCGGATCTCCCGGGTCGCCTCCAGGCCGTCCATCTCCGGCATGCGCACGTCCATCAGCACCGCGTCGTAATAGTGCTCGGGCCTGCCGGAGAACATCTCCACCGCGATCCGCCCGTTCTCCGCGTGCTCGGCGGACACGCCCTCCATCTCCAGAAGGTCGATCAGTATCTCCGCGTTGATCTCCATATCCTCCGCCACCAGCACCCGCGCACCCTCGAGCGCGTTGCCCTGGGGCTGGTCGTTTGACGCCTCCGTCGCCGCGCCAGCGCTCTTCTGCCGGCGGTCCAGCACGTCGTAAATCGTCTGAAGCAGGCTGTCCGTGAACAGCGGCTTGGACATGATGCTGTCCACGCCCGCCGCCTCGGCCTCCGCCTGTAAATCCTCCCAGCTGTAGCCGGTCAGCACGATGATGCCGGTCTCGCCGCCGTCAAAGGCGCGGATGCTCCGCGTCAGCTCCAGGCCGTTCATGTCGGGCATCCTGTAGTCCGTCAGCACGAAATCATACGCATGGCCCTGGCTGCGCATCGCCGAAACGCGCTTCAGCGCGTCCCGGCCGCTCACCGCGATGTCCGCCTCGATGCCGATGGCGTCGCAGACCAGCTTCGCGTGCTCGCAGGCCACCTCATCGTCGTCCACCACCAGCGCCCAAAGCCCCTTGGGCAGGTTGTGACCGTGCTCCAAGTGCACGCTGCGGCCGGAGGCCTTCAGCGTCACGGTGACGGTGAACGTCGAGCCCACGCCCTTCTCGCTCTCCACGACGATCTCGCCGTTCATCATCTCCACGATGTTCTTTGTGATCGCCATGCCCAGGCCGGTGCTGCCGTACCGGTTGGCCCTTCCGGAATCCTCCTGGGAAAACGCCTCGAAGATCTTCGGGATGTACTCCTTGCTCATGCCCACGCCGGTGTCCGCGATCGCAAATCGAAGGGTGCAGTAGCCTTCAAACCGGGCGGTCTGCTCCACGGTGAAGGTCACCCTGCCGGGCCCGGGCGTGAACTTGACCGCGTTGCCCAGTATATTGATCAGCACCTGCTTCAGCTTCATGTCGTCGCCGATGTAGTAATCGTCCACCTGGCCGATGATGTGGCAGTCAAAGCTCAGGCCCTTGTCCACGCACTGGCCGTTGATTATCACGTTGATCTGGTCGATGAAGTCCCGGAAGCTGAATTCGCTGCTCTTGAGCACCATCCGGCCCGACTCGATGCGGCTCATGTCCAGTATGTCGTTGATCAGGCCGAGCAGGTGCTTCGCGCTGGCGCCGATCTTCTCCAGCTGTTCGCGGGTGTGCGGCGTCAGGCTCGGGTCCTTCAGGGCGATGTTGTCCAGGCCGATGATGGCGTTCATCGGCGTGCGGATCTCGTGGGACATGTTGGACAGGAAGCTGGTCTTGGCGCGGCTGCTCTCCTCGGCCAGCACCTTCTCCACCTCGATCTGCTTTTCGCGCCGCTGCATCAGATAATAGATGTAGAACAGTATCGCCAGCGCGAATATGATCAGCAGCGTCTGGATCAGGCTGTACAGCGTCAGCCGGTCGCCGATGGACTCCAGCACCTCCCCCAGGTAGCGGGCCACCGGCTTGGTGGCGGTGGACACGATGTCCACGCCCTCCTCCATCAGCTTCTCCGTGTAGAACGCCTGTATCGGCGTCACGGCGGCCTCGGTGGCCCGCTGCGTGGCCTGGCGCATCCAGATGGTGGAGGTGAATATGATCAGCGTCAGCAGCACCACCCACACCACGATCGACCGGCCCAGCCGCCGCGCGCTGTCGCGGCGGAACAGGTACAGGAAGAACGCGAAGCCCAGTATGCCCCAGGCCGCCAGGATCAGGTACGACTCGGTGGACAGCGTCTTGACCGCCATCAGGTTCGGAATCAGGAAGTACAGCACGAACAGCAGCGATATGAGCAGCCCCGCCATGCCCGAGGCGATCACCAGCCGGTTCCCCTCCCGGCGGGCGGACCTCAGCGCCGCGGCGGAGGTGTAGGCGTAGGCGATGGTCGCGCCGACGGTGGTCACGTCCACGATCCAGCTGATGGCCGTCCTGCCGAAGAAGGGCAGCGCCACGGAGATGCCCAGCACGAACAGTATCGCGCGGGCGGGCACGCCGCGTTCGTTCAGCTTGCCCATGCTCCGGGGCATCATGTCGTCCTGCGCCAGCGCGTACAGCAGCCGGCTGGAGGCGATGGTGTTGCCGATCAGGCCCGTCATGATGGCGCCCAGCGCCGTCACGCCCAGCACCACGATACCGGCGCCGCCCATCAGCGATTTGGCGGCAAAGAAGGTGGGCA
>JAFYBB010000179.1 GCA_017540445.1 Clostridia bacterium
AAGCCCTGCCCGCGCTGTCGGAAGCCGCCTGAGAGGCGCTGTGAACCGGCGAAAAAGGCTGTAAACAATGTACATGGGGACGGTTCGGGTACCTGTCCCCATGTAAACATCATAGTGACCCCGCGCACGGATAGGCGCGGGGTCACGATTATTTATTTATTGGCTGATTGTATTTTAATAGACAATACTCTATTATGCAATAAGCAGTTATTACTGTTCTGTGGTTTATTCAACGGTTTGAGATTCTTTCAGCGGATTGCGTGTTGAGTCTTGACACAGTCACATATGTATGATAAAATATATTTGTACAATACATTTCAGAGGGGAGAAAACATGGATTGCGATTACCGCGAGGCGATGAAGCTTGCCAACCAGCTGTGCTTTCCGCTCTATGCCGCCGCCCGGCATGTGACCGGGCTGTACACGCCCTGGCTGAAGCCGCTGGGGCTGACCTACACGCAGTACATCGTCTTTCTGGTGCTTTGGGAGAAGGACGGAATCTCCGTCACCGAAATCGGCGAGAAGCTGATGCTCGACAACGGCACGCTATCTCCGCTGCTGAAGAAGATGGAGCAGGCCGGCTATGTGCAGCGGCGCCGCTGCCGCAAGGACGACCGCATCGTCGAGATCACGCTGACGGACGCGGGAAGGGCGCTGCAGGAGAAGGCCAGGGAGGTCCCGGGCCACGTCGCCGGCTGCATCGACCTGCCCCCCGAAAAGGCGCAGGCGCTGTACGCACTGCTCTATGAACTGCTGGAAAACCAGAAGAGCCACGACCCATAACAGAAAGGAGCATTCCAATGAAAACGGTCTATGATTTCACGGTGAAGGACAGGCAGGGGCATGAGGTCAGTTTGTCGGAATATCGGGGCAAGGTGCTGCTGATCGTCAACACGGCCACCGGCTGCGGCTTTACCCCGCATTACGAGCCTCTGGAAGCGATGTACAGGGACCTGCGGGAGCGCGGTTTTGAGATACTGGACTTCCCCTGCAACCAGTTCGCGGGCCAGGCCCCGGGCAGCGATGACGAGATCCACGAATTCTGTACGATGAAGTTCGGCACGGAGTTTCCGCAATTCGCGAAGATCGACGTCAACGGCGAGACAGCCGACCCGCTGTTTGCGTTTCTCGCCTCAGAAAAGCCCTTTGAGGGCTTCGGCAAGGGGCTGAAGAACGCGGCGCTCAACAAGTTTGCGGCCATGAACAACAGGAAATACGGCGAGAAGACCTACATCGGGTGGAACTTCACGAAATTTGTGATCGACCGGGAAGGCAAGGTCGTCGCGAGGTTTGAGCCCACCGTGGACATGAAGGAAGTCCGGGCCGCCGTCGAAGCGGCGTTGTAACAAGGAGGAATACAGTATGGAAGCGTCCCGCGAGAAAACCATCGTCAAAACCAGCGTCATCGGCATCGTCGCCAATGTGTTTCTCGCCATCTTCAAGGCGGTGATCGGCCTGATGACCCACTCCATCGCCATCGTGCTGGACGCGGTCAACAACATCTCCGACGCGGGCAGCTCGCTGATCACCATCGTCGGGACAAAGCTGGCGGGCAGGGCGCCGGACAAGAAGCATCCGTTCGGCTATGGGCGCGTCGAATACCTGAGCGCCATGATCATCTCCGTGATCGTGCTGTACGCGGGCGTCACGTCCTTCGTGGAATCCGTCAGGCAGATCCTCCATCCGCAAACGCCGGATTACAGCGCCGTCTCCCTGATCATCGTGGCGGTGGCCGTGGTGGTCAAGATCCTGCTGGGCCGCTATGTGAAGGGCGTGGGCGTCAAGGTGCGCTCGGATTCCCTGATCAATTCCGGCGAGGACGCCACGCTGGATTCCATTATATCCGCCTCCACGCTCCTCGCCGCGGGAATCTATCTGATATTCCACATATCGCTTGAGGCGTGGCTCGGCGCGATCATCTCCGCTGTGATCATCAAGTCCGGCATCGAGATGCTGCGCGATACGATCTCCCGAATCCTCGGGGAGCGCAACGACGCCGAGCTGGCCAGGGCGATCCACGATACGGTCATGCGCTTCCCGGACGTGCAGGGCACCTATGACCTTGTGCTGAACAACTACGGGCCGGACACGTGGAACGGTTCCATCCACATTGAAGTGCCGGACACGTACTCCGCAGACCGGCTGGATCAGCTGATCCGCGAGATCACGATGAAGGTGCTCACGGAGCATCATGTCATACTGACGGCCATCGGCGTTTACTCGGTAAATACGACGGATGAGGCGGTCATACAGGCAAAGCGACAGGTTGAAGCGATCGTCTTTGCCCACGAGCATGTCCGGCAAATGCACGGCTTCTACCTGCTGAAGGATCGGAAAACGATGCGCTTCGATATCGTGATCAGCTTTGATGCAGTAGATCGCAGGGCTGTCTACATGGAAGTGGTCGCCGATGTACAGAAGGCATTTCCGGATTATGAGCTGCAGGTTGCGATGGACACGGATTTCACGGAAGAATAAAGCCCGTTTGGTGTGCATGGGGACAGATACCCGAACCGTCCGACCACTGGCCGCGCCAGCAGTACCAGCAACGTGGCGATAGTAAGGCCGCCGAGGATAGCGCCTCGGGTGAGCCGTTTTGCGGAATGCGCAAGCTCTTCCTCAGCTTCCCGAACCTCTGCGTCGGAGGACGCGCCAAGCCGCCGCCCGACCCTTGTCCCGAGGCTCACGGTCACGAGGAAGCTGAAGCCGACGCAGATGGTTTCAGGAATGTTGTCGATCGCCTCAAAAGGTCCATTTCGGCGATCAGCGCGAAAAACAGGGTCCCGATCATTTTTCTCTTCGCCATACGATTGACCTTCTCAGAGATTCTTCTTCATTTTCCCTCATCCTGTGGTATAAATATTGTTACCCTTGTTCCACCCGCTTCGCGCTCTTCGATTTCCAGCGTCCCGCCGCACATCGCTTTCAGC
>JAFYBB010000180.1 GCA_017540445.1 Clostridia bacterium
CCTCAGAAAAATCGCGTTGTCTCTCCTGCGTTCTACTCCTGCGAAGGGTAGAATGAGCGCTAAAGCAAAAATGTCTAAGGCCGCCCTGAATCCCGACTTCCTTACCGTTGCTTTGTTTGGCAAGTAAATGATGTCGCCCTGGCCCGCCCGGTCGACGATTGATGTTTTCGGGATCATGTGATATAATAAGTGTATTGCGGACGGGGAGGTGGGCGCGTGGGGATCAGGCGGGCAGAGGTGCATACCGAATGGCATGAGTCAAGCGGCGCCGTGAAGGGGCTGTTTCGGCTGGGCGACGCCGCCGAAAACCTGCGGGCGCTGCTGCCGGAGTACGCGGGGCGGATCAAGCTGGTCTACATGGACCCGCCCTTCATGACCGGCGACAGATTCTACATGCGGGTGCGCGTCGGCGCCGAGCAGTGGCGTCGGGGCAAGGGCGGCATGGCCATCGAGGCGTTCCAGGACAGGCTGAGCCGGGAGGCGTACCTGTCGATGCTGCGCGAGGTGCTCTCGCTGTGCCGGGAGCTGCTCAGCGACGACGGCATGATATTTGTGCACATCGACTACCGCGCGCATCCCCACGTGCGCCTGCTGATGGACGAGCTGTTCGGTGAGGACAATCTGCTGAACGAGATCATCTGGGTGTACCAGACCGGCGGGCGCAGCGTCCGCCACTTCAGCCGCAAGCACGACGTGATCCTGTTCTACCGCAAGGGCCCGGAATACGACTTCAACATCGACGCGGTGAAGGCCGTGCCGGTGAAGCCCCGCACCAACCACATGCGAAGGCACGTGGACCCGGACGGCCGCGTATACCGCTCGGTGCGGGTCGGCGGGCGGGTGTATACCTACTACGACGACGAGCCTGTCGCCCCCAGCGACGTGTGGCAGGACCTGAGCCACCTTCAGCAGAAGGACCCGGAGCGCACAGGCTACGACGCCCAGAAGCCGCTGGCGCTGCTGGACCGCATCGTGCGCTGCGCGTCCCGCAAGGGCGACTGGGTGCTGGACCCCTTCGCCGGCAGCGGCACTGCGCTGGAGGCGGCCAAGCGCCTGGGCCGGAACTTCATCGGCATCGACAAATGCCCGCTGACGGTGAACATACTGCGGCGCAGGCTCGCGGGGGCGGACTACCGCATCGAGTGCGAAGCCGAACCGCCGCGCCAGGCGCCGGTCTGCGAGGTCAGCGTCTGCCCGGGCGTGGGCTTCTACCACATCCGGCTGGAGCGCTTCGACGTCGATCTTACCGGCATGCCCGAGGGTGAGGCGCTGGACGCGGTGGACAACTGGTCCGCGGGCTACATGAAGCCGGAGGGCTACCGCGTGATGGCGGAGTTCGCCCGCAGCCGGCGCGAGCCCCAGCTGCTGCGGGAGCTGGCCGTGCCCGCCTACGCCGGGGAGCTGGCCATCTGCGTGAGCGACGTCACGGGGCGGAGCTTCTACTACGCGCTGGAGCGCTGAGGGTGCAACATTTACAATCGTTATTCCAAAATTCACATTAAGGCAATATTCATCCACTATAATACGATCCGGAGGCGGTGCGATGCTTCTGCATGTGGGCGATCTGGTGAAGATGCGCAAGGCGCATCCCTGCGGCAACGACATCTGGAAGATCACCTATGTCGGCGCCGACATCAAGATGCGCTGTGAAAAGTGCGAGCGAATCGTGATGCTCGAGCGCCCGGTGTTTGAAAAGCGCATGAAGAAGCTGCTGAGCAGCGCGGAGCAGGAGGAACAGGCGTGAGCCGGCCCCGCGCCGCGTGGAAGGCCGTCGCGTGGCTGGCCGCGGCGCTGGCCGTCGGGCTTTGCCTGAGGCACTGGGCCGTGGGCGCGGTGCGCGTGTCCGGCACGTCGATGCAGAACACGCTCTGCGGCGGCGACGTGGCGCTGGTGACCCGCTTCGACTACCTCTCCGGCAGCGCGCCGGAGCGCGGCGACGTGGTGGAATGCCGGTTTCCCGGAAGGCGCGACACCAACATCAAGCGGGTGATCGGGCTCCCGGGCGACGCGATCCGCTTCTTCGGCGGCGCGCTGACCGTCAACGGCGAGGCCGTGCCTGAGGCGTATGTGTCCAGCCCCACCGGCGACTACAGCGCGCAGTTGGGCGAGGGCGAGTACCTGGTGCTGGGCGACAACCGCGAGGAGAGCTACGACAGCCGCATGGCGGACATGGGCCCCGTCGGCGCGGACGCCTTCGAGGGCCGGGTGCGCTTCATCATCTGGCCGCCGAACCGGATAGGCCCGGTAAAATAGACGACAGGAGATTGTTGGAATGGAAGACAAGAACGGCTTCAACAAGGCCGGGACGGAGGAACAGCCCGTCGTTCAGGACGCCGAGGCGAACGCCCAGGCCCAGATCGACGAGGCCCAGCAGAAGCTGACCGCGCGCAAGGCCAAGGTCATCAAGGAGATCCGCGAATGGGTGGTCGCGCTGGTGGTCGCGGTGCTGATCGTGGTGGTGATCCAGTCGCTGCTGTTTCGGATCATCCGCGTGGACGGCCACTCGATGGACACCACGCTGGCCAACGGCGAGCGCCTGTTCGTCACGGTGGCGGATGTGCGCTTCGGCACCGTGCACCGGGGCGACGTGGTGATCTGCCACTATCCCGGTCGCGGCTGGACCTACTTCGTCAAGCGCTGCGTGGCGGTGCCCGGCGACACGGTCTACTGTGAAAACGGCGTGACCCACGTGGTGTACGAGCAGGACGGCCAGACCGTGGACGAGGCGCTGGACGAGCGCTTCGGCCAGTACTTCGTGTACGGCAGCGATCACGACTACGAGGCGTACGTGCTGGGCGACGACGAGTACTTCGTGGTGGGCGACAACCGCTACAACAGCCACGATTCCAGGGACTGGAACGGCCCGAACGTGACCGGGGCGTCCGGCAACGACGGCTCCGCCGACAACAACGTCGGTCCGATCTCCAAGGGCAAGATCGTGGGCCATGTGCGGCACGTCATATGGCCGCTGAACGAAATACGACCGGTACATTGAGGGTGGCAGTATGAACAACAAGAGGCTGATCAGGATCATCGCGATCGTGCTGGCGGTGCTGCTGGTGGGCGGCGTGGTGGTCGGTGCGCTGGTGAGCGCGCTGGCCGAGGAAAAGCCGTCGACGGGCGGGCGAAACCAGGTGACGCTGACGATGGAATACCTTGAAGACGAACAGGCGCTGCGCGTTGCGCAGCGCCTCGTCTATGTCAACCCATCGGACAGGCGCCTGGACGGCGTTCTGTTCTACGCGGCGGGCAACATGTTCCGCCGCCAGAGCGCGCTGATGTACGATGCCGACGACCTGGACAGCCTGTTTCCCTCCGGCTACGCGCCCGCCGGGATCGACCTGCGCGCGGTGCGCTGTGACGGCAATCCGGCGGACTACGGCTTCATGGGCGAGGATGAGCTGTACCTGCGCGTGGCCTGCGACCTCGGGCCGGGGGAGTCTTGCGCGTTTGAGTTTGACTACTTCCTTTTGCTGGCGGCCTGCGGCGCGTTTCAGGGCGCGGGGGAGACGGACGTGCGCCTGAGCGCCTTCTGCCTGACTCCGGCGGCGTATGACGTCGGCGCCGGCGCGTTCGCGCTGAAGCGGCCGCTGCCCTTTGCCCGGTGGCTGGACTGCGACAGCGCCGACTACAGCGCCGAGCTGTGGCTGCCGGAGGGCTGGATGTGCGCGGGCACGGGCGTCTCCCGACGCGTTCAGGGCGACGGCAAGCGGGCGCTGTGGCGCACCGAGGCCGAGGGCGTGCGCGATTTCGCGCTGTCCTTCGGCAGGCGCTGGCGCGTCAGCGAGCGGGAGAGCGCCTCCGGCGTGCGCGTGCGGGCGCTGACGAACGTGCGCGGCGCGGCGGATCGGGTGCTGGACACCGCGGTGCAGGCCGTCGAGCGGTGCGAGGACTGGTTTGGCGCGTTCCCGGTCCGGGAGCTGGAGCTGATACAGTCGGATTACCCGTTGGACGCGCTGAGCTTTCCGGGCGCCATCTGGCTGCCGGAAGCGCTGCTTGGGCGCGGGAACGCAAAGGCACTGGCCCGGCAGCTCCGCTTCTGCGTGGCGCAGCAGTACTTCGGCCTCACTGCCTGGGTGGAGCCCGGCGCCGATGCGTGGCTCGCCGACTCGGTCAGCCAGTACGTGGCCTGCCTGCTGCTGGAGGCCGCGGAGGGCCGCGACGCCTTCCTGAACGATGTCAACCGGGACTGGGTCAGCGCCCTGCAGCAGACCGTCCCCGGCGGCCTGAGGGTCAACAGCGACGCCGCGCTGTTCGACGCCTATTCCTATGACATCGTCATACTGCGGCGCGGCGCGGTGGTGCTGCACGAGCTGCGGCTCGCCATGGGCCTGGACGGCTTCCTGAACGGTCTTTCGGAGTTCTGCCGGATGGGCCGGGACGGCGTTACGCTCACCGAGATGGACTTCGTCGCCGCCATGGACCGCGCCAGCAGCGGCGACTGGGAGGCCTTTCTGACCGACTGGGTGTTCAACGTGGACAAGTACACAGAACAGACCATGTTCTGGTATGAGTGACCAAAATCAAGGGGACGGTTCTCTGTGTCATTGACACAGAGAACCGTCCCCTTGATTTTGGTCCAAAGAAAATGATTCTCCGGCCATTTGCAAATGGCCGGAGAATCATATAAACAGACCGAAGTCTGTTATTTTCCTGAGCCTGAGCCCGAGCCGCTGACGCGGAGCTCGCCCTGTTCCTGCTGCAGCAGGCCGTCGCTGGCCATCATCGTGTTCAATACGCTGATGTCGGCGTCCACGTCCAGCGCCTCGGTGCGGAACAGACGGTCCTGCTGCTGCTCGAAGGCCTTGACCAGCGTGTTCAGCACCTGTTCGATCTTCTTGCGGGAGGACTGTATGTTCTCGCCCTGGTAGCTCTGTTTTTCCATAAGGCTGTAGGACTTCAGCAGCTTCAGCGTGGTGGGCAGGTAGTAGTTCATGAACCGGCGCACTTCCTCGGCGTGCTCGGGCTTTTCCCGGACCACGCGGAAGATGCTGGCGGTGATCTCACCGATGCGGTCGATGCGCTCGGAAACGGCGGGGTCCTCGATGGCATCGTTCAGCTGGCGGATCTCGCGCAGCTTGGCCTCGAAGTTGTCGCTGTCGGACGCGGACTTCAACGGCTCGGCCTGCTTTTTCTTCTCGGCCTTCGGCGCCTCTTCCTGCGCCTCTTCGGGCACGAACTCGGCCTCGATCGTCATGCTCTTGTCGCGCTTGGAGGCCTTCGCGGCGGCCACGGTCTTCGCCCGGTCCTCGGGGCTGACGAACACGTTCACGATCTGGCTGAACAGGTCCTCGGCCTCGGCGGACAGCTTGTCCATGTGCAGGGTCATGTGGCTGCGGTCGATGTAGGCGTTGCCGATGATCACGCCCTCGTCGATCATCGCCTGCAGATCGCTGGCCACGTTCGCGGTGGCCATGCCCAGCGTGGCGGCCAGGTCGCGGATGCTGACCGTGGTGCGGTCGCCGATGGCTGCGGCGTAGCGCCGGTAGAGCTGATAGCGCTTGCGCAGCGTCTCGTTCCGTATGCGCTTGACCAGCAGGAAGCCGCCGATGACCTTTGTGATGATCTCGGGGATGGCGAACAGTATGATGATGGCCAGTATCGAGGGGCCGTCGGACGGCGCCTCGGGGATGCGAATGTTGCCGCGCTTCTCTTTAGACATGTCAATCCCACCTCATTGCAGGCATTATAGCATACCGGCAATTCACATTCAAGTAAACTCAGATTAAAACAGTGGCCGAGGGCCCCAAAACCGCACGAATCGCAACAAAACATCGCTTTGGAGGCAAAACGGCGGGCGGTTCGACTTGACGGCGCTTCGCGCCTCGTGTAAAATATACAAAAACGATGAAAGGGAGGATGTCCCATGCCCAAGCTGATCAGGCGGCTGGCGCTGCTCATGGCGCTGGCCCTGGCGCTGACGGGCGTCGCGGCCGCGCTGGCGGAGGACTGGCGCTCGCAGCTTTTCGGTCTGCTCGACAGCATGACCGACGAATACGTCGAGGAGGCCGCCGAGCCGACGCCCCAGCCCACGGCCAGGCCGAAGGGCGGGAAGCAGGCGAAGCAGACCGCCCGGCCGACCGTCGGGCCGACGGAGGACGGCGCGCAATTCGAGCTGCCGGTCACGGACCCGCAGCAGATCGTCAACTACCTGGCGCTGTACGGAGAATTGCCGGAGAACTTCATCACCAAGGACGAGGCGAAGGCCCTCGGCTGGGACAGCCGCTACAACTACGTCGGCGAGGTCGCCCCGGGCATGAGCATCGGCGGGGATCGGTTCGGCAACTACGAGGGCCAGCTGCCCACGGCGAAGGGCCGTAAGTGGTACGAGTGCGACGCCAACTACCGCGGCAGGAAGCGGGGCGCGGAGCGGGTGCTGTTCAGCTCCGACGGCCTGTACTACTACACCGACGACCACTACAACACCTTTATCGAGATGTTTCCGGAGGATTTGCCATGATCGCATTGGAGGGAAAGCGCATGACCGGCCGGCAGGCCATGCACGAGGAGCTGAAGCAAAAGCTGTCGCTGCCGGACTACTACGGCGGCAACCTGGACGCCCTGAACGACTGCCTCGGCGAGCGCCGGGAGCGGGAGCTGATCGTCATCGAGGACGCGGGCGCGTTCCTGGAGGCCTGTGGGACAAGCGCCGTCGGGCTGCTGCGGGTGCTCAACGACAACGGCCTGCAGGTGCTGCTGGACTGACATTCAATGAAATATAATACCGGGAGGGAAACAAGATGAGTCACATTCCGACGCCCCATATCAACGCGCCTGAGGGCGCCTTCGCGCCGACGGTGCTGATGCCGGGAGACCCGCTGCGGTCAAAGTACATCGCCGAGAACTACCTGGAGGACGCCGTGCTGGTGAACAACGTGCGCGGTGTGCAGGGCTACACGGGCACCTACAAGGGCAAGCGCGTGTCCGTGATGGCCTCGGGCATGGGCATGCCGTCCATCGGCATCTATTCCTACGAGCTGTTCAACTACTACGATGTGGAGAACATCATCCGCGTCGGCTCCGCCGGGGCCCTGACCGACAGGCTGCAGCTGCGCGACGTGGTGGCGGCCATGAGCGCCTATACCGACTCCAACTACGGGGCCCAGTTCGGCTACAGGGGCACGCTGGCTCCCAGCTGCTCCTACCGGCTGCTCAGCGCCGCGATGGAGGCCGGCATGCGCCTGGGCGTGCACATCGTGCCCGGCCCGATCAGCTCCCACGACGGCTTCTACAGCCAGGGCGAGTACGATTCCACACCCATATTGCAGAAGCTGGGCGTGCTCTGCGTGGAGATGGAGGCCTACGCGCTGTACCTGAACGCCGTGGCCGCCGGCAAGAACGCCCTGGCCCTGCTCACCATCTCCGACAGCCTCGTGACCGGCGAAAGCCTGCCCGCCGAGGACCGCCAGACCACGTTCACGAAGATGATGGAGGTCGCGCTGGAGATCGCGTAGGGGAATTGAGAAGGGAGTAGGGAGTAGGGAGTAGGGAGTAGGGGCGGCGATGCGCCGCCCGCACGAGTGAGGAGTGAGGAGTTAGGAGTGAGGAACAAAAGTCTGCCGGCTGATGATCCGGTACGCCAATGCTCCTCACTTTTAATTCCTCATTCCTGATTCCTCATTCCTCATTGACAGTGCAACGACCTCTACGACCCGAAGCGTATCGTCACGCACGGTGAAGCGCACGTCAAAACCGGCGAACGCTATGCCGTATCGCCGGTCGTCGTCGCCGCTTTTATAGCCGGGCCGGGGGTCCTGGGCGAGGACCTCGACGAGCGCGGCGCGCTTGTCCTGAGGAATCCGCAAAAGCAGCGCCTCCGGGAAGTCGACCTGAAGGCGCGGATAGTCGATGCCGTCGGTGAAGCCGCCGGTGGCGTCGGGGTGACAGTCGGCATAGGGAATGTAGGGCTTGATGTCGTAGATCGGTGTGCCGTCCATCAGGTCGGCGCCGGCGACGTGCAGCACCGGCCCCTCGTGCGTGGTCTTTTCCACGGACAGCAGCCGCACGCAGGACAGCCCCAATGGGTTTGGGCGAAAGGGCGAGCGCGTGGCGAACACGCCCATGCGCACGTTGCCGCCCAGCCGCGGCGGCTTGACGGTGGGGGACCAGCGCGCCATCACCGATTCGGAGAACTGCCAGATCAGCCACAGGTGGCTGAACCCCTCCAGCCCGCGCAGGGCGCTGGCGTCGCGGTACGCGGGCTCGAACACGATCGTAGAGCGCAGCGCCTCCACGAGGCCGCTCTGCCGGGGTATGCCGAACTTGGAGGGGAAATCGGTGCGGATGGTGGCGATGGTCTCGAGCCGCTGCATGTCGCGTCAGCGCTCCGTGCCCAGGAAGAACAGCGCGATGGTGCCGGGGCCGGAGTGGGCGCCGATCACCGGGCCCACGTAGTTGACCACCACGTCCTTCACGCCGAAGCGGCTGCGCATGATGTCGCCGAGGTAGTTGGCCTCCTCCACGCAATCGCCGTGGGAGATGAATATGGTCTGCTCCTTCAGGTTGATGCCGCGCTTCTCGGCCTCGTCGGCCAGCGCCTTGATCGAGGCCTTGCGCCCGCGGGCGGTGCTCACCTTGATCAGGTGGCCGTCGTTGTCCACGTGCATGACCGGCTTGATGCTCAGCATGCTGCCCACCACCGCCGTCGCGCCGGAGATGCGCCCGCCGCGCTTTAAGAACATCAGATCGTCGATGGTGAACCAGTGGCACAGGTGCAGCTTGGTGTTCTCGGTGTAATCGCGGACCTCCTCGATGGTCCTGCCCTTCTGCTTTTCCTGCCATGCCAGATAGACCAGCAGGCCCTGGCCCATGGACGCGCAGAGGGAGTCCACCGTGTAGATCTTGCGGTCCGGATAGCGGTCCTCCAGCTCCTTCGCGGCCATCGCGCCGGCGCTGTAGGTGCTGCTCAGGCCGGAGGAGAAGCCGATGTACAGTATGTCCTTGCCGGCGCGCAGCAGGCTTTCCATGGGCTCCAGGAAGTCCTGCATGTTGACGGCGGAGGTCTTCGCCGGGCACTTGGTACGCAGCTTCGCGTAGATCTCGCTGAAGGCGATCTCCCGCTCATCGAGATAATTGACATATTTCTGGCCGTCCACCTCCACGTACAGGGGCAGCACGGTCAGCTCCATCTTTTCGGCCAGCGACGCCGGGAGGTCGCAGGAAGAGTCCGTCATGATGACATATTCGCTCATGGATTCGGTCCTCCAGTTCTGTTGTTTGTTGAAGGGCGCACGGGCCCCGTCTCTTGCCCCATTATAGCACGCTTTACGCCCGATGTCTTGCCAATTGTACCGATTTAAATGATTTTTAATTTCTGCCGGCGCGCTTTCCCGCGGTTCAGAATTTTTTACCTGCCGAGGTATTGCAATCGACGCGGCCTTATGCTATAATAGCTTGCGTCGGTTGATTCGGGACTGACCCTCCCGAATCGCAAAACTGCATATGGAGAAGTCGCCTAGCTTGGTCGAGGGCGCACGACTGGAAATCGTGTAGGCGTCAAAAGCGTCTCGAGGGTTCGAATCCCTCCTTCTCCGCCAAAGCGAAAATCCTGTCGACGGATGTCGGCAGGTTTTTCGCTTTGTATTCTTCAGTCTTCAGTTTTCAGTATTCATTATTCATTTGTAACGACAGGATTTTCTAAATGAATACTGAAAACTGAAGACTGAAAAATGAATAATGATTGAGAAGCGGCGTTATCAATGTACTTATAGTATTTCCTCCAGCACATTGAACAGATACATGAATATCGTCTCATAATCATGTACGCCGCCATCGTATACGGTGTATCTCATCACATCCTCGCCGAACTCCGGGTATTTGCGCATGGCCTCGATCTGGGGCGTGATGTTTGGGCAGGCGATGTCCTGGCTGCCG
>JAFYBB010000181.1 GCA_017540445.1 Clostridia bacterium
CTGAGCGCGGCCAACGGCTGGACCCACACCTGGACCGGATTGGCGAAGAACGCCAACGGCCAGACGATTACCTACACGGTCAGCGAGGAGGGCGTCGAGGGCTACGATACGACGGTGTCGGCGAACCAGGCGACGGACGGCGCGTTCGAGTATGAGATCGAGAACCGGCACACCCCCGCCCAGACGTCGGTGAAGGTCACAAAGGCCTGGAACGACGCGAACGACCAGGACGGCATCCGCCCGGCGAGCGTCAGCGTGCGGCTGATGAACGGCGGGACGGCCGTGGGCGAGGCGGTGACGCTGAGCGCGGCCAACGACTGGACCCACATCTGGACCGGATTGGCGAAGAACGCCGACGGCCAGGCGATTACCTACACGGTCAGCGAGGAGGGCGTCGAGGGCTACGATACGACGGTGTCGGCGAACAGGGCGACGGACGGCACGTTCGAGTATGAGATCGAGAACCGCCACGCTCCGGAACCGACCGCGGAACCGACGGCGGAACCCACGGCTGAACCCACGGCTGAACCCACGGCTGAACCCACAGCGGAACCAACCGCGGAACCGACCGCCGAGCCGACCGCCGAGCCGACTGCGGAGCCGACCGCAGAGCCGACCGCGGCGCCGACCGCAGAGCCGACCGCGGCGTCGACCGAAGCGCCTACGCCGAGGCCCACGGCTCGGCCCACCGCCAGGCCCACCGTCAGGCCCACCGCCAGACCCACCGCGGAGCCCACGGCAGTACCGACCGCGGAACCCACGGTGGAACCTACGGCGGAGCCCACGGCGGAACCTACGGTTGAACCCACAGCTGAACCCACCGCCGAGCCCACGGCGGAGCCCACCGCCGAGCCGACCGCGGAGCCTACCGCGGAGCCCACGGCTGTGCCTCCGGCGGAGCCGGTGGTGGAGCCGACGCCGGTGGCGGTGATCAGCGTGACGGGCGAAAAGCTCTGGCGGGACGAGGGCAATATCCACAACACCCGCCCGGGGGCCATCACGGTGCGCCTGTACGCCAACGGCGTGCTGACCGGCGCGACCCCGCGCTGGACCGGTACCGACGGCGACACCTGGCGCTACAGCTTTGACGCCGTGCCCCAGCGGACGGCGGACGGCGCGGAAATCCTGTACACGGTGGACGAGGCGCCCGTCGCGGGCTACGAGACCACCGTCAACGGCACGACGATCACCAACACCCTGATTCCCTCCGAGCCCGAGCGATATGCCGACATCGAGGGCACGAAGACGTGGGTTGACGACGAGAACGCCGGGGAGACGCGGCCGGACGCCGTGACCGTGCGCCTGCTGCGCAACGGCGAGGCCATCGACTGGCGCAGCGTGACGGCGGACGACGGCTGGCATTACAGCTTCGAACGGCTTCCGATGGACGACGGCTATGGCAACGCCTACACCTACGCCGTGCGCGAGGACGCCGTCCAGGGCTATTATGCCCGCGTCACCGGCTATGACATCACCAACACGCTGCTGCCGCTCTCCGTGTCCTCGACCCAGAGAATGGGCGGAGAGACCGAGACGGAGCGGGTCGAGATCGTCACCAGCGTCACCGGCGAGGTGGCCGTCGTGCGGCCCGTGGGCGATCAGGGCGACACCACCGGCATGGTCTCCGCCCAGCGGGCGGCCCGCATCGTGGACCGCAAGACCGGCACGCCGCCGATGATGCTGAGCGACGCGACGGAGGAGGAGATCGAGGAGCTGTTCGACATGTTCGAATACGATACGCCTCTGTGGGGCGGCCTGTTGAACACCGGCGACATTGCGCCCGCGTGGCCCTTCGCCTTCGCCTTCCTCGGCGCGCTGGCGCTGGCGGCCTTCCTGCTGACCGGCAGGCGGCGCAGGTCGCGCTGAGCGCAGACATGCTGAATCGACGGGGACCGACGCGCATTGATGCGCGCCGGTCCCCAATTCTTTACACGCTTTGCCCCCGGAAAATGCCGATTCGCGCCCCGAAGCCTATTGACGATGGGCGGGGCGGGTGTTATAATAGTTGCGATGTTAACGATCAACATGTTAATCGATGAAGGGAGGCCGGTGGCTTGGAGGTTCAGGATCGCGAGCGCGCGGCGCGGCTGCGGGAGATGATCGACCTGCTGATGCACGCGATGCGCCTGCACCACCGCGTGGTGGAGAAGCGCATGGAGCGCTTCGGCGTGCACCACAGCCAGCACCGCATGCTGATGAAGCTGTCGCGGATGGGCAAGAGCGCGTCCCAGAAGGACATCGCCGACGCGCTGGACGTGAGCCCGGCCTGCGTGGCCCGCGCGCTGAAGCCGCTGAACGCCGCGGGGCTGGTCGAAAAGCGCGACGGCGCCGACGCCAGGCGCAACGAGATCGCCCTGTCCCCGGCGGGCAGGCAGCTGGTGGAGGATTCGCTGGCGGAGTTCCGCCGGATCGACGAGGAGATGTTCGAGGGCGTCTCCGGCGCGGAGCTGGCGACGCTCGGCGGCGTGCTGAAGCGGGTACAGGAGAATCTGGTCAACATGGAAAAGTGTGAATCCGGCGGCGACGGCCGCGGCGAAGGGAGCGTGTAGAGCCCGATGAAATGGTCCAAATATGTCAAGCCCTATTGGAAGTACTTCGTCCTCGGCCCGCTGTGCATGATCGTGGAGGTGCTGGGCGAAATCGTGATGCCCAAGCTGTACTCCCAGATCCTGAACGTGGGCGTGGAGACCCACAACGTGGGCTACATCGTCGTCACCTGCCTGCTGATGATATTGACGGCGGTGCTGATGATGGGCGGCGGCGTGGGCGGCGCGTACTTCGGCGCGAAGGCCGCGGTGAACTTCGCCTCCGACCTGCGCCGGGACGTGTTCGCGAAGGTGCAGCAGTTCTCCTTCGCCAACATCGACAAGTACGCCACCGGCTCGCTGGTCACCCGGCTGACCAACGACATCACGCAGCTTCAGAACTTCGTGAACATGATGCTGCGCATGTTCCTGCGCGCCCCCGGCATGCTGATCGGCGCGCTGATCATGGCCATCATCATGAACGCCGAGCTGGCGCGGGTGCTGGCCGTCACGATCCCGATATTGCTGCTGACCCAGTTTCTGATCATACGCTACGGCTTCCCGCGCTTCACCGTCATGCAGGAGAAGATCGACAAGCTGAACTCCACGATCCAGGAGAGCCTGACCAACATCCGCGTGGTCAAGTCCTTCGTGCGCGAGGAGCGCGAGGACCAGAAGTTCCGCAAGTCCAACGGCGACCTGAAGGACGCCGCGATGCGCGCGCTGGGCGTGGTGATCTTCATGATGCCTGTGATGATGCTGATGATGAACTTCACCTCGATGGCCGTGGTGTGGTTCGGCGGCAAGCGGGTCATCGCCGGGGACATGCTGGTGGGCGACTTCTCGGCCTTCCTGACCTACATCACCCAGATATTGATGTCGCTGATGATGCTGGGCATGCTGTTCATGAACAGCTCCCGCGCGCTGGCGTCCTCCCGCCGCGTCAAGGAGGTCATGAACGAGCAGATCGACCTGACCGACGAGAACGCCGCCCGGCCCGACGCCCGGGTGCAGCGGGGCGACATCGAGTTCAGGAACGTGTCCTTCCGCTACTACAAGAATTCCGAGAACAAGGTGCTGAACAACGTGAGCCTGAAGATCGCGGCGGGGGAGACGGTGGGCATCATCGGCTCCACCGGCTGCGGCAAGACCACGCTGGTGTCGATGATCCCGCGGCTGTACGACGTGGACGAGGGCCAGGTGCTGGTGGACGGCATCGACGTGAAGGACTACAGCCTTTTCCACCTGCGCGAGGGCGTGGGCATGGTGCTGCAGAAGAACGTGCTGTTCTCCGGCACCATCGCCGACAACCTGCGCTGGGGCGATCAGGCGGCCACCGACGAACAGATGGCCGAGGCGGCCAGGAGCGCCCAGGCCGACGGCTTCATCCGCGGCTTTGCCCAGGGCTACGACACGGAGCTGGAGCAGGGCGGCGTGAACGTGTCCGGCGGCCAGAAGCAGCGCCTGTGCATCGCCCGCGCGCTGCTGAAGCACCCGAAGATACTGATACTGGACGACTCCACCAGCGCTGTGGACACCGCCACCGAGGCCTCCATCCGCAGGGCCTTCAGGGACGAGCTGAGCGATTCCACCAAGCTGATCATCGCCCAGCGCATCTCCTCGGTGCAGGAGGCGGACAAGATCATCGTGATGGACGACGGCGCGATCACCGGCGTCGGCACCCACGACGAGCTGCTGGCCTCCAACCGCGAGTACCAGGAGATCTACCACTCCCAGGTGCGTGAGACCGCGGAGCCGTCAGGCGACGGCGTGCCCAACGGAAGGGAGGGAGCCTGATGGCCAGATCGCTTGAAAAGCTGCAGAAGCAGTACAGCCGCGCCGTCGCGCCCTCCGGCCGTGGGCCGATGGCGGCCACGAACAACTTCAAGGGCAAGCCCAAGCACTCCCGGGCGACGGTGGGCCGCATACTGTCCTACGTGGGCAAGTACAGACACCGGCTGGTGCTGGTGGCGCTGTGCATGCTGCTGAGCACCGGCGCGAGCCTGGCCGGCGGCTACGTGCTGCGCCCGGTCATCAACCGCATCGCCGACGCCGCCACGCCCGCGGCCGAGCGGCTCAGCTACCTGGCGACCATGCTGGGCGTGCTGGCGGGCATCTACATCGTGGGCGTCGTCTCCAGCTGGCTGCAGAGCCGGCTGATGATCGGCGTGTCCCGAAACGCCATACAGGCCATCCGGGACGACCTGTTCACCCGCATCGAGCGGCTGCCCCTCAGATTCCACGACAACGAGACCACCGGCGAGCTGATGAGTCGCTTCACCAACGACGTGGACAACATCGGCCTGATGCTGGACCAGGCGCTGATGAGCATGGTCTCCGGCGTCATCAACCTGGTGGGCACGCTGGCGATGATGATCTACACCAATATCTGGCTCACGCTGATCACGCTGGCGTTCATACCGGTGTTCGCCTTCGGCGGCCAGGTGCTGATCCGCAGGAGCCGCAAGTATTACGCTGCCCAGCAGGCGGCCCTCGGCGCGGCGAACGGCTACATCGAGGAATCGGTGGCCGGCCAGAAGGTGGTCAAGGTGTTCAATCACGAGGCGGAGTGCGTGCAGGAGTTCGAGCAGCTGAACGACGATTTGCGCCACAAGCAGCAGAAGGCCATGTTCTACGGCGGCATCATGGGCCCGGTCATGGGCAACACCACCCAGATCAGCTATGCCCTCACCGCGGGCATCGGCGGCGTGCTGTGCGCGCTGGGGCGCTTCGACGTGGGCGGCCTGGCCATATTCGTCAACTACGCCCGCCAGTTCTCACGCCCGATCAACGAGATCAGCCAGCAGATGGCCACGATCTTCTCGGCCCTGGCCGGCGCCGAGCGCGTGTTCTCGCTGATGGACAAGGAGCCCGAGGCCGACGCCGCGGCCCAGGCCAAGGTGCCCGAGAAGCTGGACGGCTACGTGATCATGGACGACGTGAGCTTCGGCTACGTGCCGGAGAAGACGGTGCTCAAGCACATCAGCCTGTACGCCAGGCCGGGCCAGAAGATCGCCTTCGTGGGCTCCACCGGCGCGGGCAAGACCACCATCACGAACCTGCTGAACCGCTTCTACGACATCGACTCCGGCAGGATCACCATCGACGGCATCGACATCATGGACCTGCCGAAGGACTACCTGCGCAAAAACATCGCCATGGTGCTGCAGGACACCCACCTGTTCACCGGTACGGTGATGGAGAACATCCGCTACGGCCGGCTGGACGCCACCGACGAGGAGGTCATCGCCGCCGCGAAGACCGCCAGCGCCGACAGCTTCATCCGCCGCCTGTCCGACGGCTACGACACGATGATCGAGGGCGACGGCGCAAACCTGTCCCAGGGCCAGCGCCAGCTGTTGAACATCGCCCGCGCGGCCCTCAGCAAGGCGCCGATACTGGTGCTGGACGAGGCCACAAGCTCCGTCGATACCCGCACCGAGCGCCACATCGAAAAGGGCATGGACACGCTGATGAAGGACCGCACCACCTTCGTCATCGCCCACCGCCTGTCCACCGTGCGCAACGCCGACGCCATCATGGTGCTGGAGAACGGCGAGATCATCGAGCGCGGCGACCACGACGACCTGCTGGCCATGAAGGGCAGGTATTACGAGCTGTATACGGGGAAGAGTGAGTTGACGTAGGGAAATAGGCAATAGGCAGTAGGCAATAGGCAGTAGGGACGCCGAGAGAGCAGGGGTGATCTATGGATCTTCATGATTATCGGGATGTGGCGGAGAACTACGACGCCTACCTGGACGTGATGTACCGCGAGCACGACAACTACGAGGGCTTCCGGGAATTTTACCTGGACCTGGCCAGGCGCTGCGGCGGGGCCGGGACCATCGACATCGCCTGCGGAACGGGCGCGGTGCTGCTGTACCTGCTCCGGGCAGGCCTGGACGCGGAGGGCACGGACATTTCGGAGGCCATGTGCGACGTCGCCCGCCGCAAGGCGGCGGCAATGGGCCTGCATCCGCGCGTCTTCCCGGCCAACATGACCGACTTTCACAGC
>JAFYBB010000182.1 GCA_017540445.1 Clostridia bacterium
ACGCCCACGCCGACGCCCACGCCCACACCGACCCCCACCCCAACGCCGACGCCCACGCTCACGCCAAAGCCTACCGTGGATATGTCGGGCGAGGAAATTCAAATCGATGACGAGGAGATAACGCGCTTAACGATCAGCGACCGGCCCAAACTGAAAATACTGAGCGTTTCCTACTGCTCCAAGCTCAGATCGTTGACCATCAGCAATTGCCCGGCCCTGGAATGCGTTTTTTGTAACGGCTGCGCCCTGACATCGTTGAAGATCACCGGCTGCGACGCGCTGGTGGGCCTGTTGTGTTCAGAAAACCGGCTGAGTTCTCTGGATGTCAGCGGCTTCAAGGACCTGCAACAGCTGAACTGCGAGAATAATAACCTGAAGAGCCTGAAGGTTTCGGGGCTGCGTTATCTGCATACTTTGACCACCCACAACAATCAACTCCAGCAGGTCGATTTGCATGGCTGTGAATCTCTGCGGATGGAGTATGACTACTATGGCGGCTTCAAGGACTTTGCGACCTTTGACAAGGGGGTAATGGTCACCTGGTAATGATGCAGCCAAGAAGCGAGTTTATTATTCACTGGTAGCTTATGAAGCCTGCTACCTGCCCGACGACAGCCAGGGCGAGGACAACGTGCAGGACTTTCTGGGCATGGTGGGCCTGCCGGTGGCGGAGTTTCGGAACAACGCCACCTGGGCCGTGGTGAAGGCGTCCAGCGGCGAGGAGAGCTACGGGATCCTCCTGCGCGCCCCCTATGGCGACGGCAGGATTGCCGGGACAGCCACTACGCCCTTTCGCTCAGCACGATCTGTTCGGCGCACTTCCGCGCGCTGCCATACAGGAAGTATTTCACGTTTAACTTCCACTTCCGGGCGGCGTCCATGATTTTGTAGTACATCTTGTGCGGTATGGCGTTCGTCTGAATCCAGATCACGTCGGCATACCGAATCACGTTCGTATCGAATGCCGCCATCTCCGGCTCAATGAATCTCACGTCGCCGGTCAGGTATTCCTTCATCGGCTTCTGCCACATGTCGTGGCCGCCGAAGATGACTGTACGGCGCTGTACGGCGTAGGGCAATTGCACGCTGATGTGGTCGTCGTCGCGGTGTTCAGCGGTAAAGAGCACCTCCCGCAGCCCGGCCAGTTCAGCCCGTTCCGCCGCGGTTTTATCTCGCATTTCCGCCAGCTTCTGCTCGGCCTTCCGCGCCCGTCGATCCTGGGCATGCGCTGCGTCGGTGGCGAGCTTCAGACGTTCCTGAAGCGCCTTGAGTTGGTTTTTCAGTTCTTCGATATTCTCACTGCCGCCGTTTTCAGTGGTGTGTGTGTCGCCATCTTTTTCATCGTCGCCAGCGGATATATCCGTCAGCACACTGCTCGGCAGATCCAACCGGTTTTGCAGCATCTCCATCACTGACATCAATTCCATGAGATGTACAGCGGTCTTGCCCTTAACCCCATTTTCTCCAAGATATGCCTTCATTTCATCGAAGTCGCCTAAATCCCGCGGAATGACCGCGCCGGTAGCTTCGTACACAAGCTGTGCGAGACTGTGCTTGATGCCGATGTCATTTTCGTAGATGGGATTGTAGAAGTCGGTGTGGATGAGCGGCTTTCTGTTTTTTTCAAACGGTATATCGTCCATGTCATAAGGACCGATGCCCCAGGGCAGGAGATGTCCCACGTCACTGCAAAGGCCTTCCATCGCGCCGAGGAGCCAGGGCAGATCAAGGTCTTTGTCGGCAGTCGCGCCCTTTACATCAGCGTACAGCTTTCTAAACGCTGCCGGTGAACACAGGAGCAACAGGCCGACGCAGATTTCGTATGGGTCGACCTCTGAGCCGCCTGCCGGGATCTTATCTGACGCAACGGTGGGTGAGGCCGTCGCCTGAGCAGCAGGCGAGGAGAGGATCGGCGCAACGACCTGCGGGACATCCTCTGTGTGATAGTAACACGTATCAAGAAATCCGTATCTCTGGTAGTCGAAGCAGAAGCCGAACAGGTTTTCGTAAAGGGCATTAAGCGCTTCGGCCTTGGCCTCGATCTGTTCCATCATCCGATCCAGTGCCTTTGCCTTTTCATACATGTCGGCGTATGGATCGGCGAATTCAGGAACATCGTGGAATGCACGTTCCAGCGCGAATGGGCTTTCAGCGGGGAAGATATCATTGCCGAGCGGCTCAATGTGCCTCGGGAGAGTGGCCGGGTCAAACATTCCCTGTGCCCCTGGGATGTTCGGCTGCATGAGAGGGCTGCCTGCGACAGGTCCGGCCTTCGCCTTGCCATGCCCGTACAACGCGCTCAAAGCCTTTGCAGAGGCTTCCTCCCTCTTCCTGATCGCGCAGGTCATCCATTCCAGGTCTTCATTGTATCTGTCTACAAGGCTGTCATAGGCGGCGATTGCGGCGACATATTTTTGGGCCAACACGCACTCCACGTCAAAGAATCTGTCCACATAAGACCAGAACAATGCGCGGGTGTGGGCGACGGCGCGCCGCAGGGCGGCCGGATCGATGAGGGAGAGAAGGGTGTCAAATGCGTCGGCGGTTGTACCGTGTGGATTCTTCCGTTCGGCACTGCCGCGTGCTCTGCCGCTCTTGTCGCTGCCGGGGTCAGTAACGCTGCCTCTATCTACATCCAGTATATACCGTTCCGATGCGGAATCCAGACGATTTGAAATCACGTATAGTGTGGCGTTGATATACGCCTCATCAAAGCGCAGATCGTAGAGATAGGGTATATCCGGGTCCTCCTCCCGGGGGACGGAGGCGAGCAGTGCGTTCAGGGCATGGCGATTCTCAACGTGGTCCAACAGCCAGACAGACGCGGCGAGCAGCAGATGATCGCGTTCATTGCATGCTTCGATGGTCCGGTAAGAAAAATGGTTCAGGCAGAACCAGATCTCGGCGGCGCTGATGTAGCCCTTGGTATGATCCGTAAAACCGCGGTGATTGATGATCGCGGGAAAGGTGTTCATGATTGCCTGGCGTCGGCGCTTTCCATACGCCGAATCGATCAGATCAATCGTGCCGACGTTGTGCTTGTTAGCCATGTGGCGCGATACCTCCAGATTCGTCTCAAGGATGGCCTTGAGACCTTCGGCAGTATCCTCCGGGAAGGAACGCTGGTAGTGGCGCAGCTTGTCCAGCGGCGAAGAAACAGTGGATTTGATTTTTGAGGGTTGGCGGCGCTTTTTGCTTTTGCTCATGAGAATTGGCACGCTCCTTCACAAGGCCTGTTGGCGGTGGACGCAAATCGGTACCGAAAGGCGTGGGTCCCTGTGGATGCTTTGAGGGTTTCTATGCAATGTCCCGATGCTTATAGAATACAACGGGCCGAGTTGAAAGTCAAATGCGAAACAGATCGCACACGTTTGAAAGAGAGCTTCAGGGATAAAACAGTGATGTTAATTGTTTGCAATTTCACGCTGTTCCGCTACGACGGTCTTGACAGAGCGGCGGCGGTTTGCTATAATGACACCTGCTTTTGAAAGCTCTGTGCCACAGACAGCGAGTGCGCAAGCCCAAAGACCTTTCGGTCGCTCGCCGAGGCGCAACGGTTGAATGATTACACAGCCCTTGCGTCTTGCGCAAGGGTTTTTCAATGGCCGTCACCAGTATTGGACGGAATGTGAGGTGTTGAACAATGTCCAAGAACATCGAAATCAAGAAGGGCGTCGTCGCCGACATCAAGCAGAAGTTTGAGAAGGCCCAGACCGCCGTTCTGGTGGACTACCGCGGCCTGAACGTCGCGGAGGACACCGAGCTTCGCAACCAGCTGCGCAAGGCCGGCGTTGAGTATGCGGTTCTGAAGAACACCATGATCAACCTGGCCATCCAGGACATGAACCTGGACGCCATGAAGCCCCATCTGGAGGGCCCCACGGCCGTGGCCTTCGGTTACGAAGACGCCATCGCCCCCGCCAAGATCCTCTCCGAGTTCGTCAAGAAGAGCAAGAAGATGACCATCAAGTGCGGCATGTGCGACGGCGCTTACCTCGACGAGGCGGGCGTGCAGGCGCTTGCCAATACCCCCAGCCGGGAGGTCCTCATCGCGAAGATCATGGGCAGCATGATGAGCTCTGTGTCCAAGTTCGTGTACGCGCTGGAGGCCATCCGCAAGAAGCAGGCGGGCGAGGCCTGATCGCCGCCTGACCCAACCACAGACAATCAATGATTATGGAGGATAATATCATGGCGAACAATGCTGAAATCATCTCCGCGATCGAGAGCATGACGATCCTGGAGCTGGCCGATCTGGTCAAGGAAATGGAAGAGAAGTTTGGCGTGTCTGCCGCGGCTCCCGTGGTCGTGGGCGGCGCGGTCGCCGGCGGCGAGGCCGCTGCGGCTGAGGAAGAGAAGACCGAGTTCGACGTGATCCTGAAGGCCGCCGGCGCCAAGAAGCTGAACGTCATCAAGATCGTCCGCGAAGTCAAGCCCGGCCTGGGCCTGAAGGAAGCCAAGGACCTGGTGGACGGCGCTCCCTCCACGCTGGCTGAGGCCGTCACCAAGGAAGCGGCTGAGGAACTGAAGAAGAAGTTCGAGGAAGCCGGCGCCGAGATCGAGATCAAGTAATTCGGGCGCGACCTTCAAAGACCATGCGCCAGGCGCGCATGGTCTTTTTGAAGGAGTCGCCGGGCCGTCAATTTATTGTAAAATTTTGCTCTGTCGCGCCAAAGGCGCTTGCATTTGGCAGGAGGGTATTTTATAATATGTCAGTGTGCCCCGTTCGAGGGCATGTGTTGTTGACGGCAAAATTGCCGAAGCGCAACGGCCACAGCGCCGGCGCGGCGGTTATCATCACATGGGGAGGTGTCGGGCATGGCATCGGATAAGCGAATCAAGGTTACGCTGGCCTGCAGCGAGTGCAAGCAGCGCAATTACAATACCATGAAGAACAAGAAGAACGATCCGGATCGTCTGGAGATGAACAAGTACTGCCGCTTCTGCAAGAAGCATACCAGCCACAAGGAGACGAAGTAACCATGGCCAAGGAAGAGAACAAGAATACCAAGCCCGGCTTCGCGCAGCGCTTCGTGGATTTTTTCAAGGGCATCGGCCGCAGCTTCAAGAACATGTATCACGAGCTGAAGAAGGTCTCCTGGCCCACGCGCAAAGAGCTGATCAACTACTCCGTCGTGGTGTTCGTATTCATGATCGTCATGGGCGTGATCATCGGCGTGTTCGACCTGGGCGCCGGCGCTCTGATCCGGCTGATCACCGGCTGATCGCAAGGAGACGGATATGCCTGAGAACGCGGATATCAAATGGTATGTCGTGCACACCTATTCCGGCTACGAGAATAAGGTGCGCGACAGCCTGCTGAAGGCCGTTGAAAACAACGGCATGCAGGACAAGATCGTGGATGTGCGCATCCCGGTGGCAGAGGCCGTCGAAATCAAGAACAACAAGCGTCGCGTCGTGCAGCGCAAGCTGCTGCCCAGCTACGTGATCGTCAAGATGGAAATGACCAACGAGACGTGGTACGTGGTGCGCAATACCCGCGGCGTTACGGGCTTCGTGGGCTCCGGCAACAAGCCGACGCCCCTGTCTGAAACGGATTTCGCCGCC
>JAFYBB010000183.1 GCA_017540445.1 Clostridia bacterium
ACGAGAGCGGCCTGATCGGCGAGGACCCGAACGGCATCCCCAACAACCTGCTGCCCTACGTGGCCCAGGTGGCCGCCGGGAAGCTGAAGGAGCTGACCGTGTTCGGCGACGACTACGACACCCCGGACGGCACCGGCGTGCGGGACTACATCCACGTGGTGGACCTGGCCCTGGGCCACCTGGCCGCGCTGGAGTACGTGAAGGACCACCCGGGCGCCGAGGCCGTGAACCTGGGCACGGGCAGGGGCACCAGCGTGCTGCAGATCGTGCATGCCTTTGAGAAGGCCTGCGGCCATCCCATCGCCTACCGCATCGCGGCGCGCCGCCCCGGCGACATCGCCGAGTGCTACGCCGAGACGAAGAAGGCCGCGGAGCTGCTGCACTGGCACGCCACCCGCGACATCGACGACATGTGCCGCGACGGCTGGCGCTTTGCCAAAAAGCGGTACGGCGTGTAGCACTCCAGCGCCGATACGGATTCCCCGCCTCGGCGGGGAATATTTTTGCCTTTTCGCTTTACAAATCCGCGGTTTTCTGAGATAATGAGCATGTAAGGCGCGGTGCGAGCGCCCTTCGACCATGCGATTCCGGGAGGATCAAACCATGAAAAAACTGCTGAGATGTGCCGCGGCCGCGCTGGCGGCGCTGCTTGTGTGCGCCGGGTGGGCCGCCGTGGCGGAGCCGGGCGACGCACTGCCGGGGCTGAACCACTTCACCGCCGCCACGCTCTGGGGCGAGCCCTTCACCGAGGCGGACCTGGCCGGGGCGGACCTGACGGTGGTCAACATCTGGTCGGTCACCTGCGGGCCCTGCATCCAGGAGATGCCGGAGCTGGCCGCCTTCGGCCGGGCGCTGCCGGAGAACGTGCGGCTGATCGGCATATGCTACGACGCCTATCTGGACGAGGATGGCGTGAAGGACTTCCTGGAGCAGTTGGGCTTTGAGGGCGCGACGCTGACCAGCGGCGACGGCGACTTCACGGCGCTGATGAATGAGGTGCTGTACACGCCCACCACGCTGTTCCTGGACGCCGAGGGCAACCCGGCGGCCCTGCCGCTGATCGGCAGCCCGGAGAACGTGGAGGAGACCTATTTGGCGCTGGTCAACGAGGCGCTGACGTCCCTGGGAAAGCCGGTGATCGCCCTTGAAGCGGAAGACGGCCAGTGATGTGCGCCTCACGGCGCTGCGCGTGGGCGCGGCGCTGCTGGCGCTGGGGATGATCGGCGCGGGTCTCGCCCGGCGGGAGACGTCGGTGGTGTTTGAAAAGGCGGTGCGGCTGTGTCTGGAATGCATCGGCATCGGGTGAAGCGGCGCGTCCCCCGGGGCGCGATCCAGCTGGCCGCCGCGGCGCTGTTCAACGGCTATGCCGCGGGCTTTGTCCGCGGGGGGTTGTACCAGGGGCCGCTGAAGCGCGCGTGCGTGCCGGTACTGAACTGCTGGTCCTGCCCCGGCGCGCTGGGGGCCTGCCCCATCGGCGCGCTGCAGGCGGCGCTGGGCGCCCCGGGGCGGCGGCGCTTCCCGTTCTACGTGCTGGGCACGCTCATGCTGTTCGGTGTGGCGCTGGGGCGGCTGGCCTGCGGGCTGCTGTGCCCCTTCGGCTTCGTGCAGGATCTGCTGTATAAAATACCGGTGAAGAAGTGGCGGCCGCCCCGGCGGCTGGACAGGCCGCTGCGCTACGTGAAGTACGCCGTGCTGGCCGCGCTCGTGGCGCTGCCGCTTGTGCTGCGGCCGGCCTTCGGCGGCGCGCCGCCCTACTTCTGCAAGTACCTCTGCCCCGCGGGCACGCTGGAGGCCGGCATCCCCCAAGTGCTGCTGAACCCCTCGCTGCGGGGGCTGGCCGGGGCGCTGTTTGACTGGAAGGTGATCGTGCTCGTCGCGCTCGTCGCGCTGGCGACGAAGGTGGGCCGGCCCTTCTGCCGCTACCTGTGCCCGCTGGGCGCGCTGTACGGGCTGTTCAACCGGTTCAGCCTGTCCCGGATGGCGCTGGATCAGCACAAGTGCGTGCACTGCGGCGCCTGCGAGCGCGCCTGCCCGATGCAGGTGGACGTGACCAAGGCCATCAACAGCGCCGAGTGCATCCGCTGCGGCCGCTGCGCCGGGGTCTGCCCGGTGGACGCGATCCGCACCCCAATATTCGGAAGGAAGGAAAAAGAGGATGACAAACCCATTCCCGAGAACGCAGGTTGAGAACATCTCGCTGCCCAGGATGCTGATGGGCACCAACTGGATGCTGGGCTGGAGCCACACCACGCCCTCGGCGGACCACATGATCCAGCGCCGCTTCGCCGAGCCCGGGGCCTTCCAGGCCATGGTGGAGGCCTATCTGAGCTGCGGCGTGGACGCCATGATGGCCCCCTTCGGCAACCAGCCGGCGCTGCTGGAGGGCATCAAGCGGGCCGAGGACGCCGCCGGGCGGCACGTGATCAAGATCGACACGCCCATCATCGACGTCAGCGACAGCGCCGCCGGGCGGGCCGCCGCCGAGGCGGTCATCGCCCGCTGCGCCGCCAACGGCAGCGAGATCTGCCTGATCCACCACAGCGCGGCGGAGATGCTGGTCAGCAAGCTGAAGGGCACCATGGACCGGCTGCCCGACTACCTGGACATGATCCGCCAGCACGGCATGGTGCCGGGCCTGTCCGCCCACATGCCGGAGCTGATACTGTATTCGGACCAAAACGGCTACGACGTGCAGACCTACATCCAGATCTACAACTGCATGGGCTTTTTGATGCAGGTGGAGGTGGAGGGCGTGCGCGCGATCATCGAGGGCGCGAAGAAGCCCGTGATGACCATCAAGCCCATGGCGGCGGGCCGGGTATCGCCCTACGTGGGCCTGACCTTCTCCTTCGCCACGCTGCGCCCCCAGGACATGGTCACCGTGGGCGCGCACACCCCGGAGGAGGTCTACGAGGACGTGGAGATCGCCCTGGCCGCCCTCGAGCGCCGGTATCCGGACATGGAGCGCCGGAGCAGCCCCAACAAAACCGCCGTGCTGGGCGGCTGAAGCAAGACCAACGGCGGAGGTCCGCCCCCGCCCGGACGAACAGAAAGGAGCAGCACCATGAACAGACAGAGCATTGTCATTGACCGGGAATACGGCAGCGGCGGCCGCGAGGTGGCCCGCATACTGTCTGAGAAGCTGGGCATCGAGTTCTACGACGGCAACCTGCTGGTGATGGCGGGCCAGGAGTACGGCATCGACCTGAGCACCCTGCAGACCTACGACGAGAAGGGCGTGGGCGGCGTGCTGCACGACCTGAGCCTGGCGAGCTCCACCGCCTACGGCACCAACATGAACGACGTGCCGTTCCAGGTGTATTCGGCCCAGTCCCGCCTGGTGCAGCAGCTGGTGGCGAAGGGGCCCTGCATCTTCCTGGGGCGCTGCACCGCCCAGATCCTGAAATCCGAGGCCCACGTGCCCTTCGTGCATGCCTTCGTGTACGCCAGCAACCTGCAGGACCGCATCGACCGCGCCCGGAGCGTGGACGGCGTGGACAGCGCCCGCATCGAGGCCTACATCCGCCGCCGCGACGCCCAGCGGAAGAACTACAACCGCTTCTTCACCGACAAGACCTGGGGCGACCCCGCCAACTACGACCTGATGCTCAACACCTCCGCCCTGGGCTACGAAGCCGCCGCCGAGGCGATACTCGCGGTGGTGCGGGCGAGAGAGAGCGTCCAATGAACGTCTTCGATTTCGACAACACCCTATTGCGGGGGGACAGCTCCGCCCGCTTCTTCGCCTACTGCCTGGCGCGGCGCCCCCGCATGTGGCGGGACATCCCGGGCCAGGCGGTGAACGCGCTGCTGTTTGTCTGCAAGCGCCGGGACAAGCGCGCCTTCAAGCAGCGGCTTTTTCACTTTCTGACCCTCATCGGCGACGTGGACGCGGCGGTGGAGGCCTTCTGGCGGCGCAACCTGCCCCGGCTGAAGGCCTGGTACCCGCCCCGCCACCGGGACGACGACGTGGTGGTGTCCGCCTCGCCGGAGTTTTTGATCCGCCCGGCCTGCACATACCTGGGCATACGGTGCGTGATCGGCTCGCCGGTGGACAAGCGCTCCGGCACGTTCCTGGGGCCCAACTGCCAGGGGGCTGAGAAGGTCAACCGCTTCCGCGCCCGCTTCCCCGGCCAGGGCATCGACGAGTTCTTCTCCGACTCCCACGCCGACGACCCCCTCGCCGCCCTCGCGAAAAGGGCCTGGCTGGTGAAGGGGGAGAGGCTGGAGGCGTGGGACGGGAGGGAGTGAGGAATGAGGAGTGAGGAATGAGGAATTGTTGTTGAAATCCTTCGGATTTCTTAGATCATAGGGGACCGGATTGCCACGTCATCCCCGCTGGCGCGGGGATTCCTCGCAATGACAGGGCCGAGGATACTGCCTTCTGTATGTCATTGCGAGGAGCGAAGCGACGTGGCAATCCGGTTCTTTGTCATGATGGATTGAGTCACCGGGGACAGGTTCCTTCTGACTCATTCAGTTGCGCACAATCGTTTGCCGGGGAACCGGATTGCCACGTCATCCCCACTGGCGCGGGGATTCCTCGCAATGACAAGCAAGGGGTAACAGCTTCCGCTCTGTCTTTGCGAGGAGGCCAGCCGTCAGGCTGGCCGACGCGGCAATCCGGTCCCAGGCATCCTTCTGCTCCTCACTCCTCACTCCTAACTCCTAACTCCACACGCCACTCTCCACACTCCACAACAGGGGCGGCATTGCTCATCGCAATGCCGCCCCTGTTGGCGTTCTGTTGGAATCGAATCATCCCACCGCGTTCACCGGTTCGGGTTCGGGGGTGGAGGTGGGCGCGGGGGTGGGCTCGTAGACCTTCTCCTGGAAGGCCTGGTCGGCCACGCCGTTCACGGGCAGCCCGTAGGCCTGTTGGGCCTGCTTCACGGCGCCCTCGGTGATCTCGCCGTAGCCGCCATCCGCCTTGCCCTCGTAGTAGCCCAGCTCGCGCAGGCGCAGCTGCAGCTGCACCACGCTGTCGCCGGTGGAGCCCAGCTTCAGCTCCTCGTACACGCCGGGCACCGGGGTCGCGCGGACCACGCCCTCGTACAGCTTCTGCTGGAAGGCGTTGTCGGCGATGCCGTTGGGCTCCATGCCCCACTCGGTCTGGGCGGCCTTGATGGCCTCCTCGGTCATGCCGCCGAAGGCCCCGTCGGCGGTGCCCTGCAGATAGCCCAGCTCGATCAGGCGGGCCTGCATGTCGGCCACCTCGTTGCTCTTCAGGCCCTTCTGCAGTATGCCGTACACCACTTCCGGCGTGGGCTCGGGCTCGTCGCTCTCCAGGCGGAACAGTATCATCCGCGCCTGGCCGTCGTTGTAGGTGGTCACGACCAGATAGTACATCTCTTCCCGGTCGCTGGAGTACGGATAGCGCTTGTACAGCATCTTGGGCACGTTGGTGTTCAGCGCCACGCCGTAGTTGCCGGAGATCTCCGCGTCCATCAGCTGATAGCCGCGCTCGATGGTGTCGCCGGACTCGCTGCGCAGGCCGATATCCACCACGTTCTGGGGCACGATGGGCGTCTGGCCGGTGTAGTCGTTCAGCACCAGCTCAAAGCCCGCGCCCGCCTCGTCGCCCTGCAGCTTGTACTGGGTGGAGTACTTCGCCGCGAAGTCGGTGGGCCGCATGTTCGTGCGCATGGTCTGGGTGAAGCTCACGGTCTCGAACGGCTCGTCCCCCGCCTCCACGCGGGCCGTGCCGTCGGCGTTGACCTGGGTGGTGTAGGTGAAGCTCTCGCCGTAGGGCACGATGGCGATCACCTGGGGCTCGCCGCTCATCACTTCGACCGGGGTCTCGGGCTGCTGCTCAGCCGTTTCCGGCTGCTGCTCGGCCACATCGGCGGGCTGCTCGACCGCTTCGGCCGGCTGCTCGACGGCCTCCGCCGGCTGCTCGACGACCTCCGCCGGCTGCTCGACCGCTTCGGCGGGCTGCTCGACGACCTCCGCCGGCTGCTCGACGACCTCCGCCGGCTGCTCGACGACCTCGGCCGGCTCGGTCACTTCGGGCTGCGCGGTGGCCTTGGGCTTTTTCGTCTTCTTGGGCTTCGCGGTCGCCTCGGACTCGGCCTCGAGCTCAGCCTCGGGCTCGGCGGTGAGCTCGACCTCGGGCGCCTCGGTGGGGCCGGGGGTGATCTCACTCTCCGGGAAGATGTCGTCGCCCTGGACGGTGCCCTGTTCGACCTCCGGGAAGGCGTTCAGCTCGGCCTCGGGATCGCCCTTGGGCTCGCCCTCGTCCTCCGGGAGCACATCGGCCTGCGGCTCCGGCGTCGCGGTCACCGCGGGCAGCGCGTCGACGTTCCGGTCGGGGTTGCTGTTCACATACCAGCGGTAGGCAAACGCGCCCGCCACTCCGCCGAGCAAAAAGCACACGATCGCCGCGGCGATGGCGCGCCGACGGTACTGCACGCGCATGCGGCGCACCCGGGCCTTCATGGCCGCGGTCAGCTTCACGGGATTTTCCTTCATATGTAAATGCCTCCTGACAATGACAGATATACCTGTATACATTATAGCCACCGCGCCGACGGACCGTCAAGCCGCAACCGTGGCGCGGGGGCTAAAATATCATGATTAAATTGTGACCGGCATCTCCTACTCCCTACTCCCTACTCCCTACTCCCTACTCCCTACTCCCTACTCCCTACTCCCTACTCCCTACTCCCTACTGCCTACTGGCTACTGGCTACTGACTACTGCCTACTGACTACTGGCTACTCCTAAACCCCAATCTCCCCCTCCGGCCGCAGTTCCTCCACGGCGGGCAGGTCGGCCAGGGTTCGCATGCCGAAGTGTTGCAGGAACTTGTCGGTGGTGCCGTAGAGTATGGGGCGGCCCAGGACCTCGCGGCGGCCCTGCTCCTCGATGAAGCCCTTGTTCAGCAGGCTCTGCACCGAGTAATCGCACTTGACGCCGCGCACGGCCTCGATGTCGCCCTTGGTGACGGGCTGCCGGTAGGCGATGATGGACAGCGTCTCCAGCACCGCCTGGGACAGGGGCTGCTTTTGCAGCGGCTGCAAAAAGGCCTCCACCTGCTCGGCGTACTTCGGGCAGATGGACAGGAACACCGTCTCGCCGCTGCGGTTGAGCTGTATGCCCCGGTTCTCCAGCACCAGCCCGTCGGCCAGCGCCGAGAGGGCCTCCTCCAGCTCGGAGGTGGTCAGGTTCATGGCGTGGGCCAGCGCGTCCACCCGCACCGGATCGCCGGAAACGAACAATATGGCCTCGATGATGGCCGATAAATTTTCCATGATCAGAACTCCCGCCCCAGCCGGAACGCCTTCAGATTCAGCTCCAGGAACCTGGGGGGCACGGTCTGCTCGATGGCCTGCAGCCAGGCCGATTCGGGGATGTCCGTCATCCGCCGGGACAGCACGCCGATCAGCACCACGTTCACGGCCTTGGGGCTGCCGGCCTGCTCGGCCAGCGCCAGCGCGTCCACGGCCTGCACGTTCGCCACCGCGGACAGCTTTTCGAGGATGCCCTCGGGGTAGCTCGCCGCGCCGGTGATCACGGGCATGGGCCAGGTCTTCTGGGTGTTGGTCAGCAGCACGCCGTCCGGTTTCAGATAGGAAATCCACCGCGCGGACTCCAGCAGCTCGAAGGACAGTATGTAGTCCGCCTCGCCCTCGTCCACGATGGGGGAATACACCGCGTCGCCGTAGCGCACGTAGGTGACCACGCTGCCGCCGCGCTGGGACATGCCGTGGACCTCGGAAAGCTTCACGTCATACCCCTGGCCGATCAGCACATTGCCCAGCAGCTTCGAGGCCAGCAGCGTGCCCTGGCCGCCGACGCCGACGATCATGATGGAAGTGGTTTTCATTTGCCTTCGCCCCCTTCAAACGCCCCGAATTTGCACATCTGCGCGCACAGGCCGCAGCCCACGCACAGCGTGGCGTCCACGCTGGCCTTGCCGTCGGTGAACCGGATGGCCGGGCAGCCGACCTTCATGCAGGCCCGGCAGCCGCGGCACCGGTCGGGATCGACGGACAGCGGGGGCTTGGCCTTCACGTATTTGAGCAGCGCGCAGGGCCGCCGCACGATGATGACGCTGGGCGCGTCGGCGGCGATCTCCTCCCGGATGGCGGCCTCGGTGGCGGCCATGTCCTGGGGGTCCACCACCCGCACGCGCTCGATGCCCGAGGCGCGGCAGATGTCTTCGATCCTGATCGGATAGGTGGGCTCGTTCTTTAGCGTCAGGCCCGTGGTGGGGTTCTGCTGGTGGCCGGTCATGCCGGTGATGGAGTTGTCCAGCACCAGCACCGTGGCGATGGACTTGTTGTAGGCCAGGTTCACCACCCCGGTGATGCCGGAGTGCATGAACGTGCTGTCGCCGATGACGGCCACGCTGCGCCGCGCGGCCTCCTCGCCCAGCACCTTCGTGAAGCCGTGGGCCATGCCGATGGAGGCGCCCATGCACAGCACGCTGTCCACGGCGTTCAGCGGCGCGCCGCTGCCCAGCGTGTAGCAGCCGATGTCGCCCAGCACGGTCAGCTTCAGCTTTGAAAGCACGGTGAACAGCCCGCGATGGGGACACCCGGGGCACATCACCGGCGGGCGGCCCGGCACGGCCTCGTCGTAGCGGCGGACCGGGGGCAGCGCGACGCCCATCGCCGCTCGGATCTTGTTCTGGGACAGCTCGCCCTGGCAGCCGAACAGGTCCTTGCCGCCGTCCACGCGAATGCCGTGCATGCGCATGTGGCGCTCGATCACGCCGTCCAGCTCCTCCACCACGATCACGCGGTCCACCTTTTCGGCGAATTCGCGCAGCCTTTTCACCGGCAGCGGGTTGACCATGCCCAGCTTCATCACGCTGGCCTCGGGGAAGGCCTCCTTCACATACAGGTAGCAGCTGCCGCTGGTGACGAAGCCCAGCGACGTGTCGCCCATCTCCTCGCGGTTCAGATCGGTGAACTCGGCGTAGGCGCGCATCGCCTCCAGGTGCTGTTCCACCTCGGCGTGGCGCAGCACGGCGTTGGCCGGGGCCGCCACGTTCTTGCGGGGGTTCTTTTCGTAGGGCTTCAGTTCCCGCTCCTCCCGCTCGCCCAGCTCCACCAGGCACTGGCTGTGGGCCACGCGGGTGCAGGTGCGCAGCAGCGCCGGGGTGTCGTAGTGCTCGGAGATCTCATAGGCTTCCTTCACGAATTCCAGGCACTCCCGGGAATCCGACGGCTCCAGCATCGGCAGCTTCGCGGCGATCGCGTAGTGGCGGCTGTCCTGCTCGTTCTGGCTACTGTGCATGCCCGGGTCGTCCGCGACGCACACCACCAGCCCGCCGTTCACGCCGCTGTAGGCGGCGGTGAACATCGGGTCCGCCGCCACGTTGAAGCCCACGTGCTTCATCGCGCAGAAGCTGCGCGCGCCCGCCAGGCTCGCGCCCATGGCGCTCTCCACGGCCACCTTCTCGTTGGGGGCCCACTCGGCGTACACCTCATCGTAACCGGCGGCGAACTCCGTGATCTCGGTGGAGGGCGTCCCCGGGTAGGACGACACAAACCGGCAGCCCGCTTCGTACAGTCCGCGCGCCACCGCCTGGTTGCCCAGCAACAGCTTTTTCATGACAAATCTTCCTTTCCGTCCTTGGTGAATCTCCTGTCCCCTGTTCCCTGTCCCCTACCTATCGGCCAACGCCGCGGCCAGGCGCGGGTCGTCGCTGGTGAGGTAATCCACGCCCATATCGAGCAGCTCGCACATCTGGCTGGCGTCGTTCACGGTCCACACGCCCACCAGCAGGCCCCGGCTCTGCCAGCGGATCAGGTTGTCCCAGGTCAGGTAGCTGGCCTGCTGGCTGATGAACTCGGGCTTCAGCGTGGCCAGCGTCTGCTCCAGGTTCGCGGGGGTCTGGGTGAACAGCGTCCCCACCTTCGCGTTGGGCCGCAGCGCGCGAATGACCTTCAGCTTGGCGTCGTCGAAGGAAATGTAATACACGCGCCGCTCCATGCCGTAGCGGGACACGGCCCGCACGCAGGCCTCCGGGTCGGCGGAGCTCTTCATCTCCAGCACCAGGTCCAGGCCGGAGGCGGAGATGACCTCCAGCGCCTCCTCCAGCGAGCAGATATCCGGGTCCAGCGCCTGGATCTCGGCCAGCGACAGGTTCTCGATGGTGTACCGCCTGCCCCGGATGACGAACGTGGGGTCGTGATGCACCACCTGCTCGTCGTCCCGGGTGGTGCGCACGTCCAGCTCCACGCTGTCGGCGCCCGTGGCGGCGGCGTGGGCGAACGCCTCCAGCGAATTCTCCGGCCAATCGCCGGCGCCGCCCCGATGGGCGATGATCTGCGTCTGGCGGCGGTTCTTCGCGTACACCCGCACGGTGCAGGCGGCCTTCAGGCCGTTGTAGGTGGTCACGGTCACCCGGGTCTGACCCGGGCCCACCGCGCGGACCTGGCCCTGGGCGGACACCTCGATGACGCTGGGGTCGTAGCCGGACCAGGTCAGCGCGGAGGCGCTGTCCGGGCTGAGCCGGGCCTTCAGCTTCGTCTTCTCGCCCACGGTCAGCTTCGGGGACGCCGCCGTCAGCGTCACGGACTTGGGCGCGGCCTTCACCGTCACCTTGCAGACGGCCTTCACGCCGTTGGCGGTGCGGACCGTGACGGTGGCCTTGCCGGGCTTCACGCCGGTCACGACGCCGTCGCGCACGGCGGCCGCGGCGCTGCTGCTGGCGCAGCGGACCACGCCCCCGGCGGGCTTGCCGCTCTTGCGCAGGGGCCTGGCGTCCAGGGCGAAGGTCTCGCCCACGCCCAGGGTGATCTTCTTTTTCGCCAGCGCGATCTTCTCCGGCGCGTACCCGACCTCCACGGTGCAGGCGGCCACGCGGCCGTTGAAGGTGGTGGCCGTGATGACGGCGCTGCCCCGGCCCACGGCGGTCACCCGGCCGGACCTGGCGCCGACGGCGGCCACGCCGGGGTCGCTGGTGGCAAAGGTGACGCTGCCCGCGGTATCCTCCGGCAGGCTGGCCTTCAGCCTGTAGGTTTCCCCCGGGAACAGCGCAAGCTCCGTCCTGTTCAGCGCCACCTTCTTCGGCGCGAAGAGCACCGTGACCTTCGCGCGGGCCCGCAAGCCGTTGAAGGTGCTGGCCGTGACGGTGGTCGTGCCCAGACCCACGGCGGTGATATTGCCATTGTCGGAGACCGACACCACGGCGGGGTCGTACCCGCTGTAGCGGATGCCCGACGCGGCGCCCTCGGGCAGCCGCACCCTCAGCCGGTATTGTGAGCCCACATCGCGCTCGGTGTCACAGCCCAGGCGGATGTCGGTCGCGTTCAGCTCAATGGAGATGGGCGCGGCCTTCACCGTCACCCTGCAGGCGGCGTTCCGCCCGTCCGACAGCGTGGCGGTCACCACCGCGCTGCCCTTCTTCACGCCGGTGATCTTGCCCGTGGAGGACACGGTGGCCACCCGCGCTTCGGTGGACCGGAAGCTGACGCTCGCGCCGCCGGCGTCGGAGGCGACCTTCAGCCTGAAGGACTCGCCCGCGCCCAGCGTGATGTCCGTCGCGTTCAGCTCGACCGCGTCCTTCGCGCTGTGCTTCTTCCCGGGCGCCGCGGTGGCGACGGGCTCAATGATCACTTCCAGGCCCGGCGCCAGGGCCTCGGCCCCCCGGACCTGCGCCGGCCCGGCCTGCGCCTCCGGTCCCGGCAGCGCGGCCTCCAGCTCCAGGGGCACGGCCTCCACCGGCGCGGAGATCACCGCCTCGTCCCCCGCCTCAAAGGCCGCGGCCTGGCTCCCGCGACCCTCCGATTCCGTCTTCACGGGCGCGATCCGCGCCGCCGCCGGCAGCCGCTGGGCCGTCGCGATCTCCGCCAACGCCGAAAGCGCCGGAGCCCACAGGCACAGCGCCAATGCCAGCGCCAACCACCGCCTTACGCGCAAGCGACCGCCCCCTTCAGATTTGTACGCTTCGTATATCACGATTGTCGGCGTGCCGCGCAACTCGCTTCGCTCCCTTGCCCGCCGACCCGGATAACCTTCGGTTATCCTAATCATTATATCACATTATTCGCAGAAAAGCGATAAACTATGCCCAATCTTAAAACAGACGCCAAAAGTTGACACAGGGTGACAAACCCCCGACCAAAATCACAGGGACGGTTCTCTGTGTCATTGACACAGAGAACCGTCCCTGTGATTTTGGCGGGCGAAAAGTGGGGCGGCATTGCGATGAACAATGCCGCCCCGATCATATTCCGGCAGGGATTTGTACCCGTGCTCCTCACTCCCGGGCTCCCGGGCTATTCCTGTTCCCTGTACCCTGTTCCCTGTACCCTCCCGGTATTCATACCTGGAAAAAAAGCTTGGTGATCGCTTCTCTATCGGTCAAATCATATCAACTCTTCAGGACATGGACTTCATGAAATATGAGGGCAAAGGTTACCAGCCGGTCTACACCAGAACCGAACTGACCGATGCTTTACACGATGCCTTCGGCTTCTGTACCTCCAAACAAATCATCCCTGTTAAAACCATGAGAAACATCTGTTCCCGAACAAAATCCGGTTGATGTAACGTGTTTCCGTGTAATACACTAAAGCCTCAAACTCCCCTTCTCTCAGGGCTTTTGAGGCTTCTCTTTCCATTTTGCTGTCAAAGTCCGGATTATACCCTAATTCCTCCGGTTCGTCAATGTCCTTTGCGCGTTTGCCAGGTATTGTAATGAACTATTTACGGCGCTTTACCCGTCGGAAATGTTTGTGACATTCCGTTGACAGCGGGATAGAAGATTGACGGGGGGCGGAAAGTACGGTATAATTGATATGTAGAGTTGGGTTTAAT
>JAFYBB010000016.1 GCA_017540445.1 Clostridia bacterium
GCGTCAGGGCTTCTTCCTGGTCGTGGGTCACGTAGATGGTGGTGATGCCAAAATCCCGCTGCATTTTTTTCAGCTCGTTGCGCAGCTGCACGCGCAGCTTGGCGTCCAGGTTGGAAAGCGGCTCGTCCATGCAGATGATGGCGGGCTCCGTCACCAGAGCGCGGGCGATGGCGACACGCTGCTGCTGGCCGCCGGAGAGCTGGCTGACCGCCTTGGCCAGCTGCTCGTCGGACAGGTCCACCTTGCGGGCGATGGTCTGTATCTTCTGCTCGATCTCGGGCTTGGGCAGCTTCTTGATCTTGAGCCCGAAGGCGATGTTGTCGTGCACGGTCATCGTCGGGAACAGCGCGTAGCTCTGGAACACGATGCCGATGTTGCGCTTCTCGATGGGCACATGGGTGATGTCCTGCCCCTGCATCTTCACCGTGCCGCTCACGGGCTCGATGAAGCCGGTGATCGTGCGCAGCGTGGTGGTCTTGCCGCAGCCGGAGGGGCCCAGGAAGGTGAAGAACTCGCCCTCCTTCACGTGCACGTTGATGTTGTGCAGCGCCTCAAAGTCGTCGAATTTGACCACGATATCGGTTAGCTGGATCATAGTGTGAACGCTCCTTTTCACGCCGGTATCGAAAAGCGGGCCCGTACAGGCCCGCTTCTCGGAAAGATCGGGGTTACGCCTCTGGGGCCGCCTGCGTCAGGGTCGCCCAGTCGAGGTTGTCCCAGTCGGGCTCCGCGGGAGCGGCGGCGTTGTCGGCCCAGTAGAAGCCCAAATTGGTCATGATGTTGGTCCACTCGGAGGAGTGCGCGCCCACGTACTCGGCGTAGGTCATGTCGGTGCCCTCCACCTTGTTCAGGGAGAAGTTCGGGATCGCGTAGATTGCGGGCACTTCCTCAAACAGCTCGTCGGCGGCGTCCTCGTTGCAGGGATAGCTGTCGAATTCCTCGGACCAGGCGATCTGGGTCTCGGCGGAGCCGAACCAGTCGGCGAAGGCCTTCACGGCCTCGGTCTGCGCCTCGGTGCGGCTGGGGTTGTCCACCACGCCGATGTACTCGGCGATGTAGTAGGTGCCGTCGTCGATGTTGACCAGGTTCCAGTTTTCGGGCTCCAGCGTGCCGTGCAGCGGGTTGTCAAAGGTGCCGGCTTCCTCGGCGGCCTCGATGTTGCCGTACAGGGAGGAGGAGTAGAAGGTGGACAGCTGCACGTCGCCGCGGATCAGCGGATCCAGGCCGTACTTGTCGCCGGTGTTGTTGCCGTTGGCGCAGTAGGCCCACAGCGTCTTCCAGCCGTCGATGGAGATGCCGCCCGCCGGGGACGCCGGATCGGTGAAGGCATACAGCATGGCGTTGTTGATGTTCATGTTGGTGGTGCCGCCCACCTTGCCCTGGCGATACCAGGTGTAGCCGCTGTTGACGATGTCGGCCCAGTGCTCAAAGTGCACTTCCTCGCCCTTGGTGCCCAGCTCGTCGTTGCGGTAGAGCATCAGTATGTTCTGGATGACCAGGCCGTAGGCCTTGCCGTCGAACTTGTACGCGCCCACCTTGTCGGCCCAGGACGGCGTCCAGTCCAGTATGGACAGGTTCTCGTAGGTGCCGTTCACCAGCTGGGACCAGCGCACCTCGTTCAGGCCGAAGATGATGTCGGCGTCCTTGTTCTCGTTGGCGGCCTGCACGGCGGCGGTGTCGCCGGAGATGACGGAGTTGTCGTCCAGGGAGATCTTGAAGCCGGCCTTCTCGGCGGCGTCGACCAGCCAGGTCACGCGCTCGGAGGAGTTGGAGTTGGAGTAGATGCGGATGGTATAGTCCTCGGCGAAGGCGGGCACTACGGCCAGCGACAGCGCCATGGCCACGATCAGCATCATCGTTACGATCTTCTTCATTGGGAAAAGCCTCCTTGTTTGTTAATTTCCAAATACGGATTATAGCACAAACGAAAGAAAATGTAAAGACTTATATCGCGCCTTGCGCAAAAAACATCGCAAGGGGCCGCGGCGTCAGATCGCCGACTTGTTCAGATAGTCCTCCTGCTCGGGCGTCAGCGTGTCGATCTGCACCCCCAGGAAGGCCAGCTTGCGGTTGGCCACCTCCAGGTCCACCGCCTCGGGCACGTCGATGAGCATCTGGGTCAGTTCGCCCGCGTGCTCCACCAGGTACCTGGCCGACAGGGCCTGGATCGCGAAGCTCATGTCCATGATCTCCGCCGGGTGTCCGTCGCCCGCCGCCAGGTTCACCAGGCGGCCCTCCGCCAGCACGTACACGTGCCTGCCGTTTGGCAGCGTGTAGCCCATGATGTTGGCGCGCATCTCGCGGGCCTCGGTGGCGATCTCGCGCAGGCGCTTCATGTCCACCTCCACGTCGAAGTGCCCGGCGTTGCAGAGGATCGCGCCCTCCTTCATCAGCATGAAGTCGGGCTCGGTGATGACGCCCGCGCAGCCGGTGACCGTCACGAACAGGTCGCCCACCTGCGCGGCCTCGCGCATCGGCATGACGGTAAAGCCGTCCATGTACGCCTCGATGGCCTTGATGGGATTCACCTCGGTCACGATGACCTTCGCGCCCAGGCCCTTCGCGCGCATCGCCACGCCCTTGCCGCACCAGCCGTAGCCCGCCACCACCACGTTCTTGCCGGCCACGATCAGATTCGTGGTGCGGTTGATGCCGTCCCACACGGACTGGCCGGTGCCGTAGCGGTTGTCGAACAGGTGCTTGCAGTCGGCGTTGTTCACCTTCACCATCGGGAAGCGGAGCTTGCCTTCGTTGTTCATGGCGATCAGCCGGACGATGCCCGTGGTGGTCTCCTCGCAGCCGCCGATCACGTATTGCAGCTCGTCCTGAAGCTCTGTGTGCAGCATGTGCACCAGATCGCCGCCGTCGTCGATGATGATGTTGGCGTGGTGCGACAGCGTCTGACGGATATGCGCGCTGTACTCCGCGTCGGTGGCCCCGTGCCAGGCGAACACGTTCAGCCCCGCCTTCACCAGCGCGGCGGCCACGTCGTCCTGGGTGGACAGCGGGTTCGACCCGGTCACGTACATCTCGGCCCCGCCCGCGGCCAGGACCTTGCACAGATAGGCGGTCTTGGCCTCCAGGTGGATGGACAGCGCGATCCGCTTGCCCGCAAAGGGCCTGGCCTTTGAAAAGTCCGCCTCCAGGCTCCTGAGCAGCGGGCAGTTGCGGCGCACCCACTCGATCTTGTTCTCCCCGGACGGCGCCAGGCTGATGTCCCTGATGATGCTCATGCTATGTACCTCCTGATGTCGTTTTGTCGATATTGATTCATTCGATATAAAAGGCCTTTACAGGCTTCGGTTCTTCCGCCTGGCCTTCGACCTGGCATAGGCGTTGTAGAAGGCCATCGCGGCGATGGTGGCGATATAGGGGATGCACTGCAGCAGCTGCTGGCGTATGGCCGTGCCCTGCAGGCTGCGGGCCAGGGCCGTGGTGAACCCGAACAGCGCGCTGGAGATCATCGCGCCCAGGGGATGGCCCTTGCACAGGTTGTTGGCGGCCAGGGCCACGTAGCCCCGGGCGCCGGAGATGTCCTGTATGAACATGGCGTTTCGGCCCAGCGACAGCAGGCATCCGGCCAGGCCGATCATGCTGCCCGACAGCGTGGTGGCCAGTATCTGATAGCGGGCCACGTTGATGCCCAGGCTCCCGGCGGCGGCCCGGTTGATGCCCAGCGCCCGCAGCCTGAAGCCGATCACCGTGCGGTACATGATGATAAACATCACGATGGCCAGCGCGAAGGCCAGGTAATCGATGACCGTCAGCGCGCCGAACACGGTGGACAGAAACGGTATCCGCTTGATGAGGGGCAGGTCGAACTTCGTCAGGCCCTTCAGGTCGGAGGGGTTGACGGCGCCCTTCGTCTTGAATATGACCGACAGCAGAAACGTCGTAAAGCCGCGGGCGAAGGTGTTCAGCGCCATGCCCACGATCATCGGCTGGCCCTTCAGCTTCACGATGAAGGTGGACATGATCAGCGTCATGCCCATGGCCACCAGCATCGCCGCGGCGACAGACAGGAAGATGTTGTGCAGGAAGTAGTGGGTCAGAAAGGCGAAGAACGCGCTCATCAGCAGCGTGCCCTCCAGCGCGATGTTGAACACCTGCACCTTGCTGCACACGCCCGCGCACAGCGCGACCAGCAGTATGGGGGTGATCTCGCGGATCGTGGAGTTGATGACCTGGGCCAGATACGTCATGCCTCCCCGCCTCCCTTCGCCTGCTTGCGCCTTTTCATGTTGCCCGCGACGATGCGGATCATCCTCGCGCTCATGAACAGCGTGATGATGCCCTCGATGATGTTGCACACCTCCAGGGGGATGTCCATGTTCAGCATCATCGTGCTGCCGCCCACCGCCAGCCCCGCCAGGAGCACGGAGGCCAGCAGCGTTCCGACCGGGTTCATGTTGGCCAGCAGCGCCGCCACCATGCCGGTCCAGGCGTAGCCGGTGGAGAAGATCATCTGGTCCACGTACCGGCCCTTGCTGCCCAGCGCCTCAAAGGCGCCCCCGAGCCCCGCCATGACGCCGGAGAGGATCATCACCAGGTACAGCATGGCCCGGGCGTTGATGCCGCCGTACAGCGCGAACCTCGGGTTCAGGCCGCCCATGCGGCTCTTGTAGCCGAAGCTGGTCTTGCGGAACAAAAACCAGGTGACGAGCACCGCGATCAGCGCCAGCACGAAGCCCCAGTGCACCCAGCCCTTCATGATGGGCGGCAGCGTGACCTCGGCGGGCAGCTTGCCCGTCTGGGCGTTCTGCATCTGGTAGACGTTGGCCTCCGGGTCGCGCAGCGGGTAGTTGCACAGGTAGGCCGCGAAGTAGTTGGCGATGTAGTTCAGCATCAGCGTGGAGATGACGAAGGTGACGTCGAACCGCTCGAACAGCCAGCCGGAGAACATCGAATACAGCGCGCCGGCCGCCGCGGCCGCCAGCAGGGCCGCGGGGATGCGCAGCCAGCCGGGCGCGGGCAGGTAGTAGCCCACCAGCGCCGCCGCCATGGCGCCCAGTATCATCTGGCCCTCGCCGCCCATGGCCTCGTAGCCGCTGCGCCAGGCCACGCACACGGCCAGGCCGCCCATGATGATGGGCGTGGCGCGCTTCAATGTGTTCATCAGGTAGACCTGCTTGCCGAACGCGCCGCGGATCATCTCGCCATAGGCCAGCAGCGGGTTCTTGCCGATGACCAGTATCACCACCGCGCCCAGCAGGAAGCTGATCAGCACGGCGATCAGCGGCTGGGTGACGGTATCGACGACCCCCAGCAGCGTTCGCCTCCAGTTGCGCTCATTGTCCATCTGCGATCGAACCTCCCACCATCAAAAGGCCCAGGTGCTTGTCGTCCATGCTGCCGCGCTCAAATTCTCCCACGATCCGCCCCTCGAAGATCACGTAGATGCGGTCCGAGAGGCTCATGATCTCGGTCAGCTCCGAGGACACCAGCAGTATGGCCGCCCCGGCGGAGCGGCGCTGGAGCAGGCGGCTGTGGATGGCCTCCATCGCGCCCACGTCGATGCCCCGGGTCGGCTCGCAGCAGATCAGCACCGGGGTGTCCAGGCTCATCTCCCGGGCCACGATCAGCTTCTGGGCGTTGCCGCCGGAGAGCTCGCGCATCTTCTGCGTTGGGGACGAGGCCTTCACGTTGAAATCCCGGATCAGCCTGAGGGCGTATTCCCGGATGGCCCTGGGGTGCATGACGCCCCGGCCGCTGTAGGGCATTTCGTCCTGGCGGGCCATCAGCGTGTTCTCCTCCAGCGTGCCCTCCGGGGCGCTGCCCCACACGTAGCGGTCCTCGCTGATGTGGGCAAGCCCCGCCTCGCGGATCTGGCGAACGGACCGGTTGGCCATGTCCTTGCCGCACACCAGCACCCGGCCCCCGGTGACCTTCTCGAGGCCCGTGATGCAGCGGATCAGCGCGCTCTGGCCGTTGCCGGACACCCCCGCGATGCCCACGATCTCCCCCGCGTTCACGTGCAGGCTCACGTCCGACAGCACCTCGCGGCCGTTCTCCACCAGCCGCAGGTCCCGGGTCTCCAGCAGCGTCGCGCCGGGTTTGGGCGGGTCGATCTGGTAGTGGGCCAGCGGATGGCCCACCATCAGCACGGCCAGCTCCCCGATGTCCGTCTCGCCGGCCAGGCGCTCGGCCACGACCTTGCCCTGGCGCATCACGTACACGCGGTCGGAGACGGCCATGACCTCCTGCAGCTTGTGGGTGATCAGCACGATGCTCTTGCCGGCCTTCGCCAGGCCGCGGATGGTCTCCAGCAGCGCCTCCACCTCCAGGGGCGTCAGCACGGCGCTGGGCTCGTCGAATATGATGATCCCGGCGTTCTGGTACAGTATCTTCAATATCTCCACCCGCTGCCTGAGGCCCACCGGGCAGTCGGCGATGCGCGCCAGCGGGTCGATCTTCAGCTCGTAGCGCTCGGAGATCTGCCGCACGGTTTCGACGGTGCGGTTCATGTCCATGAACGGGCCGCGCCGCAGCTCGTTCCTGAACACGATGTTCTCCGCCACCGTCATGTCCTCGAACAGCATGAAGTGCTGCTGGACCATGCCGATGCCCGCGGCCATGGCGTCCGACGGGTCGCGGAAGCGGCGCGGCTTGCCGTCCACGATGATCTCGCCGGAATCGGGCCGCTCCAGGCCGTACAGTATCTTCATGATCGTGGATTTGCCCGCGCCGTTCTCCCCCACGATGGAGAGGATCTCTCCCCGGTTCAGGTGCAGGCTGACATCATCGTTCGCCACGACGGAATCGTAGGTCTTGGTGATGTGCCTCATTTCAAAAACCATAGCGCACGCTCCTTGACTGAAAATCGGCCCTTTGGATGCTCCAAAGGGCCGCGCGTCTTTGCCGTTGATCAGAAGATCGGGAAGGTGTAGTCGTCCTCGGAGGCGGGCATCTGAAGCACCAGCTCGCCGGAGGCGATGGCGTCGGCCACGGCCTTGCACTTGGAGATGACCTCGTCGGTCATGATCTCGCTGTTCAGGCTGTTGCCCTCGGCGGTGATGTGGGTCGCGCCGATGGCGCCGTCCTTCATCTCCAGCACGTGCAGACCGTTCTCCAGCGTTCCGGCGAAGAAGGCGTCGATGATGATGCCCGCGGTGACGCCGGTGTTCTTCAGCTGGGAGGACAGGATGTAGGGGTTCTCCGCACGGGTCATGTCGGTATCCTGGCCGATGGAGTAGATGTACTTGCCCTCCTGGGCCAGCTCCAGCGCCGCGTTGAAGATGCCCTCGTTGCAGGCCGCCGCGCCGCCGAAGATGTAGGTGCAGCCCTTCGCCTGCTGCTGCTTGGCGAAGTCATAGGCCGGGGCGGGGTCGCTGTAGGAATTGGTGTAGTTGAAGGTGATCTGGGCGTCGGGCACCACGGACTTGACGCCCTCCATGAAGCCCCAGCGATACTTGAAGGAGCCGGAGCCCTCGAAGCAGCCGATGTAGCCGAACTTGGTCTCGTTCGGGAAGGCGTAGCCGGCCATCGCGCCCATCAGGTAGGCGGCCTGCTCCTCGTTGTAGCTGTAGGAGGCGACGCTGTCGCTGCCGGCGTCGGTGTCGATGACGGCGAAGCGGATGCCGTCGTTGCCCTCGGCGGCCTTGGCGGCGGCATACTCGGCGGACTGCCAGCCCACGCCCAGGATCAGGTCGTAGGCCTCGGCCACGGCGGCGTCATAGCTCGCCTGCCACTTGTCGGTGTCGGGGCATTCCAGTATGCGGTACTCGTAGCCGTAGGTGCCGGCCAGCTCTTCGACCTTTTCCACCACCTGGGTCAGGAAGGCGTTCACGCCGACCGGGTCGCAGATGACGGCGATCTTCTCGCCCTCCGCCATGGCGGGAACCAGCGCGAGGACCAGTACGAACACGATGATGAGGGACGCGATTTTCTTCATGGGACGCAACTCCTTAGCAGTATTATTCAAAGCCAGCCCGGCTTCAAATTCGATATCAGGCCGAATAAGCGAATATTGCACGCCGTCCGGCACCGGATGTTCGGATTTATCATAGCACTTTCGGCCCGTTCTGTCGAGTGCTTTTTGACATATATTTCGGTTATTTTTGCACGCGGCGGCGCGTCCGGGCTCCAAGACGCCGTTGACTTCGCCGTTCGGAGATGTTAAAATGAGGTCAGATGACACAATCTGCCATATGGGGGGGACGCACATGGAATACACCATCGAATACTATCAGAAATCGGCGGACGCCATCCGAAAGCTCGTGCCCTGGGAACCGGAGATCGCCGTGGTGCTGGGGTCCTTTCTGGGGCCCTTCGCGGACGCCATCGAGGATCCGACCGTCATCGACTACAGGGACATCCCGAACTTCTTGACCTCCACCGTCCCGGGCCACGCCGGCAAGCTGATCTTCGGCACGGTGGCGGGCCGTCGCGTCGTATGCATGTCCGGGCGCTTTCACTCCTACGAGGGCTACGACTTTGAGCAGCTGTCGATCCCGGTGCGCTTGTTCAGGCTCCTGGGCGCGAAGGTCGTGATCCTGACCAACGCCGCCGGCGCCGTCAACGCCGGGTACAGGCCGGGCGACGTGATGATCGTGTCGGACCACATCAAGCTGGCCGGCGCGAGCCCGATGCGCGGCGCGAACATCGACGCGTTCGGCCCCCGCTTCTTCGACGTGTCCCGCATGTACACGCCCGAGCTGCGCGCCCTGGCCCGGCGCTGCGCCGAGGGCAGCGGCCTGACGGTCCACGAGGGCGTATACATGTTCTTCACCGGGCCCCAGTACGAGACCCCGGCGGAGATCCGGGCGGCCCGCATACTGGGCGCGGACGCGGTGGGCATGTCCACCGTCACCGAGGCGCTGACGGCGGCCCACTGCGGCCTGCCGCTGTTGTGCCTGAGCGTGATGACCAACATGGCGGCGGGCGTGCTCGACCAGCCCCTGACCACCGAAGAGGTGCTCGAAACCGCCCGGGCCATCGCGGCGCCGTTCAGCGGCTACCTGAGAACGATCATCGACCGCATCGGGGAGGTGTCGCTGTGAAGCTGCTCATCAAAAACGCGGGCATACTGGCCTTTACAAACGGCAGATTCGATTATATCCCCGAGGGCTGTCTGGGCATCGACGGCGATACCATCGACTACATCGGCGTGCAGCAGCCCGAGGCCCCCTACGACCGGGAGAAGGACATGCGCGGCAAGCTGCTGATCCCGGGCCTGATCAACTGCCACTGCCACGCGGCGATGACGCTGCTGCGCGGCATCGGCAGCGACCTGCCGCTGGACCGCTGGCTGTTCGAGGCCGTATTTCCGGTGGAGGACCGGCTGAAGCCGGAGGACATCATGGCGGGCAACGCGCTGGCGATGCTCGAGATGCTGTCGGGCGGCGTCACCGCCTTCAGCGACATGTACTTTGAGCCCCGGACGCTGATCGAGCTCAACGAGCAGGTGGGCATGAAGGTGAACCTGACCCGGGTGGTACAGGCCTTCGACCCCGACGAGCCGCCGGAGCAGAACTTCCGCATCGGCGAATCCCTGGCGCTGTTCGACGAATTCCACGGCTGCCAGAACGGGCGCGTGCGCGTGGATTTCGGCGTGCACGCCGAATACACCACCAACGACGCCGTCACCCGCCTGTACGCCGACAAAATCCGCCCCTATCGGGAGAAGGGGGCCCGGGTGCAGCTGCACCTGTCGGAGACCCGCAAGGAGCACGAGGAATGCGTGCAGCGCCACGGCCTGACGCCCGCGGCGTGGTTTGAGCGCATGGGCATATTCGACCTGCCCGCCGCCGCCGCCCACTGCGTATGGTGCACCCACGCCGACCTGGACATCCTGAAGGCCCACAGCGTCTGCCCGATCCACAACCCCACCAGCAACCTCAAGCTGGGCAGCGGCTTCGCGCCGGTGCCGGAGATGCTGGAAAAGGGCCTGTGCGTGGCGCTGGGCACCGACGGCGCGGCCAGCAACAACAACCTGAACATGTTCGAGGAGATGCACATCGCCGCCATCGGCATGAACGGGTATCTGATGGACCCGGAGCTGATGCCGCCCTCGGCCATACTGCGCATGGCCACGTTGAACGGGGCCCATCTGCAGGGGCGCGAGGACACGGGCTGCCTGACCGTTGGGAAAAAGGCCGACATCGCCGCCGTCGACATGGACCGCCCGCACCTGTACCCGGCGTTCCAGCCGATGCCGATGCTGGTATATTCCGCCCAGGCCTCCGACGTGGTCATGACCATGGTGGACGGCAGGATACTGTATGAAAACGGGGAATACCTGACCATCGACCGGGAAAAGGTGATGTTCGACGCAAAGCAGGCCGTGAAGCGGCTGTACGGAGGGCTGTGATATGGAACGGCAGGACAAGGGCCTCGCCTTTATGCTGCAATATGAAAACGTGGCCTGGTTCGACGGCCGCGAGGTGCGCATACTCGACCGCCGCGTGTATCCCGGAAGGGTGGAATTCGTGACCTGCAAAACCCACGAGGAGGTCGCCCGGGCCATCGCCGACATGGTCACCCAGAGCGCCGGGCCCTACACCGCCGCGGCCATGGGCATGGCCCTGGCGGCCCACGAGTGCCGCGACAGGAGCGCCGAAGCGCAGCTGGAGTGGCTCGAGGCCGCCTCCCAGCGCATCAGCCACGCCCGGCCCACCACCGTGTCCCGGATGAAGATCATCACCGAGGGCTGCCTGGCGGCGGCCAGGCGGGCCATCGAGGCCGGCGGCGACGCGGCCCAGGCCGTCATGGACCACACCATCGAGGCCAACAACCTGCGCTACAGCAGGGTCAGAAGCACCGCGAAGTACCTGGTGGACATGTTCCCCGACAACGGCGCCGTCATGACCCAGTGCTTCGGCGAGACCATCGTCGGCATGATGCTGAAGGAGTGCCGGGAGCGGAATAAGGCCATCCGCCTGTTCTGCCCCGAGACCCGCCCCTACTTCCAGGGCGCGCGGCTGACCGCCACCGTATGCAGCGACATGGGCTTTGACGTGACGGTGATCACCGACAACATGCCCGCCGCGGTGATGCGCAGCGAAAAGGTGGACGTGTTCACCTCCGCCGCCGACGCCATCTGCCTGGACGGCCACGTGGTCAACAAGGTGGGCACCTTCCAGATCGCCATCGTCGCCAAGTACATGGGCGTGCCCTACTTCGTCACCGGCGCGCCCGACCCGGGGCACCCGACCGTCGACACCGTGACGATCGAGATGCGCGACCCGGAGTTCGTGCTGCAGGCCATGGGCACGCGCACCGCGGCCCCGGGCGTGAAGGGCTACTACCCCAGCTTCGACATCACGCCCCCGCACCTGGTCTCCGGCGTGGTGACCGACAGCGGCATCTACGCGCCCTATGACCTGAAGCGCTACTTCGCCCGCAAAGAAGGCGAAACCGGCCAGAGCGGGCTGAACCTGTAGCGCAAAAGTGAGTCACTCGGGGACAGGTTCCAAGTGACTCACTTTTTGTGCCCGTTTGAGCCTTACCGGGCGAAGCTCAATCGCGGCCCAGCATGTACCTGAGCAGCGCCTTCGCCGCGCCGTCGTGGTCGCAGTCGTCGGTGACGGCGTCGGCGGCGGCCTTCACCGCGTCCGCGGCGTTGCCCATGGCCACCGAGAAGCCCGCGGCGCGCATCAGCGGCTCGTCGTTGCCGCCGTCGCCCACGGCCATCGACCGCGCGACGGGCACGCCCAGGTGCTCGCACAGCGCGATCAGCCCCCGGCCCTTGGTGGCCTCGGGCGGGGATATCTCGCAGCCCACGCCCAGCGAGCCGGTGACCGCGAGCCCCGTGTCCCCCAGCACGTCCAGGAACTGCGCCCGGCCCCGGGCCGTGGCGAAGTACAGGTTGATCTTCTCCATCGGCTGGCCGCTGCGCCGCCACGCGCCCACGACGTCCGGCGTCTCGACGGAGCCCTGCCGGAACACCGGTAAAAAGTCCAGCACATGGCAGCGCTCCAGGTCCTCCGGCCGCATGGTCTGAAGGTGCGAGCGCTCGCCGTAGAAGCATTGCACGCACACGTCGCAGTCGCGGGTCAGCGCCAGTATCCGCTCCGCGGCCGCGTCGGGTATGACCATCTGGACGAGCACCCGGTCCGCCCGCACGTCGTAGAGGCTGCCGCCGTTCTCGCAGATGGCGTAGGCGACGGACGGCAGCGCCCGCAGGTGCTCCCCCAGCTCGGACAGGCACCGGCCGGTGCACAGCGCCAGCACGCCCCCGGCCTCCGCCACGCGCTTCAATGCATCGCGGGTGAAGGCGGTGGTCCTGTGATCGGAGTTCAGCAGCGTGCCGTCCATGTCCAGCGCCGCCAGGTTGTAGTTCAACCGGTTCATCGCGTCAATCCTTCCCATTTGGCTTTCACATCCATTATCCCCCGTCCGGCGGGGCGTTGCCACCTCGCGGTGTAAAATCTCGACGGAAACGGGCGCATCCGGGCGCGATTCGCGTTTTTCCTTGACAATCCGGGCCATTCGCCTTAAACTTATAACAATACCATGAGCGGCGAGGCGGTTTGAGGCATGAATGACAGCAATACCACGTTGGATATGCTAAAGGAGCAGGTGCATCAGTTGTGCCTGCGCAAGCACTGGGGCGTGAACGGCGTCCAGAACCCCCAGCAGGTGGCCATGGCCATGACCGTGGAGATGAGCGAGCTGCTGGAGCACTTCCAGTGGCTGAACCCGGAGGACGTCCGGGCCCTGATGGAGGGGCGCGACCCGCAGCGCCGGGCGATGATCGCCGAGGAGTTCGCGGACGTGATGATGTACGGCCTGCAGCTGATGCGCACGCTGGACATCGACATCACCGGGCAGATCCTGCGCAAGATCGACATCGTGGACCGCCGGCCCCCGAAGCCCTACAACCCGAAGCGGTGACGCGCGGAGGTGACGCAAGTGACGAACGACTTTATACTGGTGCTGGATATGGGCGGCCCGGAGGCCGTGCAGATGGCGCGCAAGCTGCGCCTGCAGCACTACTACACCGAGATCATCTCCCGCAAAGCCGACATCGGTCTGTTCAGACGCAAGTCGCCCCGGGGCATACTGATCGCCGGCGGCGAAGACGGCGCGGCGGCCTTTCCCCGCGCGGTGCTGTCGCTGGGCCTGCCGGTGCTGGCGCTGGGGGGCGCGGCGCGAATGCTGGCGGCGGCCGAGGGCGCCCGGTCCGAGGGCGTGCTGCTGCGGGAGAGCGCCGCGCAGATCGCGTTCCAGCCCTGCCCGCTGTTCGACGGCCTGACCGACAGCGACCGCTACTTCGCCCGCATCGACGGCTTCGCGCTGCCCGAGGGCTACCGGCCCATCGCCACCACACTGGACGGGCTGGTGCCGGCCTTCGCCGACTTTGAGCGCAACCTGTACGCGCTGCAGTTCTACGCCGAATCCAACGACCCGGACGGCGCGACAATGCTTTCCAACTTCGCGGAGAAGATCTGCGGCTGCACGCCCATGTGGACACTGGAGAACTACATCGACGAGGAGCTGCGCTTCATCCGCGAGCGGGTGGGCGACAAGCGCGCCGTGGTGGCCGTGTCCGGCGGCGTGGACTCGGCCACCTGCGCCCTGCTGATGCGCCGGGCCGTCGGCGACGCGATCACCTGCGTGTTGGTGGACAACGGCCTGCTGCGCGAAGGCGAATCCGACCGGGTTCTCAACACCTGCAAATTCGACCTCGGTCTGGAAGCGGTGCGCATCGACGCGGGCCGGCGCTTCCTGGATCGGCTGAAGGGCCTGTCCGAGCCGCTGGAAAAGCACCGGGCCGTGCACGACGAGTTCATCAACGTGCTGTCGGAATACGCCGCCTCCCGGGGCGACGAGCCCTTCCTGGTGAAGGGCACCATCTACAGCGACCTGCTGGCCAGCGGCGCGTCCGACGAGGCCTACGCCCGCAATTTCGACTCCGGTCTGGTTTTGGAGCCGGTGCGCATGCTGTTCAAGGACGAAGTGCGGGAGGTGGGCGAGGCGCTGGGGCTGCCGGAGTCGGTGGTCAACCGCCAGCCCTTCCCCGCCCCCGGCCTGGCGGTGCGCTGCTGCGGAGAAGTGACCGATGAAAAGTTGGAGGTGCTGCGCAAGGCCGACGGCATACTGCGCGAGGTGATATTGGAATCCGGGCAGGGCAAGCGCCTGTCCCAGTACTTCGCGGTGCTCACCGACACCCGCGCCCTCGCCGCCCCGGAGGGCTACGGCTGGGTGTGCGCGCTGCGGGCGGTGAGCGCCCACGGCACGGGCTTCACGCCCGGCAAGCTGCCCTACGACCTGCTGGACCGGGTGGCCGAGCGGATCCTCGGCGAGGTGCCCGGCATTGGCCGCGTGGTGTACGACATCAGCGGCGGCGCTTGCGGCGCGGTGGAGTGGGAATGAACGACCGATCACATGAACAGAGGTAAAGCCCTATGATGCTGAAGCATTCCAGAGAGCCCGTGGCCGGGCAGCCGGTCGAGAACACCTTCCTGGCCGTGGACGAGCGCACCGGCAGCCAGCTGGGCGCGTGCACGATCTTCTGCGACGACAACCCGGCGCTGTACCCGGCGCGTCCGCTGCAGGTGCGCCTGCAGCTGGAGGGCAGCCCCATCCCCGACGCGCTGCTGGGCGCGGCGGTGGCCCGGGGCCGGGAGATCTGCAACGCCTCCGGCAAGTTCTGCCGCCTGTACACGCGCTGCGACCCGGACGACACCGACATGCTGGACAGCCTGGCCCCGATGGGCTTCAAGGACAACGACGGCCTGGTGCAGCTGGAGCTGCGCCTGCCGCTGGAGTACGACTACCGCCTGCCCGCGGGCTGCGTGGTGGTAAAGGACGACCTGAGCGACCCGGTGGAGCAGAAGTTCTTCCTGGAGCGCTACAACGAGCTGTACAACACCGACCACGACTTCGACTGGCTGCACAGCTACATCGACCGGGACGGCTTCACGCGGATACTGACCGTCTCCCCCACCGGCATGGCCGGGGAGATCCTGATCTGGCGGGAGAGCTTCTCGGGCATCATCGGCTACATACAGACCAGCAAGCGCTGGCGGCGCATGGGCGTAGGCACCTGCATGCTGGGCCTGGCCTGCGAGGAGTTCGAGCGCGCCCGCCTGTTCTGCGCCCAGGCCAACGTCCGTGCCCGCATCCCCCACGTGCTGAAGATGATGGAAAAGGTGGGCTTCAAGCAGACCCAGCTGCTGATGCGCTACCCCGGCGTGGACATCAACCCGACGGACGCGGCCAAGTGAAACGATTTCATGGCTTTTCCTGAACGCATCGCATTTGATGCGGATTGCCCCGAAACGACCGAGGCGCAGCTGACGCATTGGGTCCCATCGCGCACGGACGGGCCCGTGGGGAAGTACCCGCGAAGCGGGGGATGGAGCGCTCCATACGAACCGCAGCGCGCGGCGATACGTTCAAGGACCCCCACCACCGCAAGCGGTCCCGGGGCTGTTGCACAACAATGCAACAGCCCCCTTCGGGCTTTTGTGGACTTCAGTGGTTTGAACACACGCGTGGGGAGAGATGAGTGAGGAGTTAGGAGTGAGGAGTGAGGAGCACAATTGCTTTGCTGCCGACAGCCGGCACCTCCCCGACAA
>JAFYBB010000184.1 GCA_017540445.1 Clostridia bacterium
CATCCGGCCGTTCTCGATCTCGCCGGCCAGCGGGTCGTGCTTCCAGCCGTCGCCGATGGGCACCACGTCCAGGTGGGCCAGCATGCCCATGGTCTGATCTCCCTCGCCGTAGCTGATGTCGCCGGCGTAGCCGTCGACGTCCCGCACCGCAAAGCCGAACCGCGCCCCGTCCTCGAGCGCCGTGTCCAGCATCCGGCGCACCTCTTTGCCAAACGGCGCGTTCTCGCCCGCCGGCGCGCCCTGCACCGAGGGAATGGCGATCCACTTGCGAATGTTCTCGATCAGCTCGTCCCTGTAGGAATCGACGAGCCTGTCCAGTTTGGCGTAGTCCATGCGTGTGACCTCCTCATGCTGATGTTGACGGATCGGTTTGTTTTTTCGTATTGACAGACGTACTGCTTCTGGATTATAATATATACGGAGAGCGAACCACGCACGCGGTTACCCCTCCATGCTGACTGGGTTTGGGTGATTAACCCGCATTACAGCCGTCACTTGGCAGAGTGGCGGCTGTCTTTTGCTCTGCGTTCTCTCACGATGATCGTGATCGAATACTTTCCGATATGGAATGTAATCCGCATTGCGACACCCCCTTTCGGGAGGTGAACTGGCAACCGCCATGCGCGTTTGTTGTCCGCTCTCGGTCCCTCGCGGGACAACACAATTCTATAATAGATGGTTTATTCTGTCAAGTGTCCGTGCTCTCGCTCCTGAGAAACCGCCATACCGCCCCGGCCACGTTCTCCGGCAGGCCGGGGACCTTTTTGATCTCCTCCTCCGACGCGGCCTTCAGGGCCTCGACGGTCTTGAAGTGTTTGAGGATCTCCCGCTTGCGCTTTTCGCCGACGCCGGGGATGCCGTCGAGCTTGGAGGCGATGGACGCCCTTCCCCGCAGCGTGCGGTGGTGGATGATGGCGAAGCGGTGGCTCTCGTCTCTGACCCTTTGCAGCACGTGCAGGGCGGGGGAGTGGCGGTCCAGCAGCACGCTCTCCGCCTCGCCGGGCAGCACGATCTCCTCGATGCGCTTGGCCAGGCCCACCATCGGTATGTTCAGCCCCTGGGCCTGCATGGCCTCCTGCGCCGCGGCCAGCTGGCCCCGGCCGCCGTCCACCAGGATCAGGTCCGGCAGCCAGCTGAACTTGCCGCCCTCGGGGTCCAGGCCCTGGGCTTCCCGCTCGGCCCGCTCGTCCAGGCCGTGGGACAGGCGGCGGGTGATGACCTCGTACATGCTGGCGAAGTCGTTGGCCCCCTCCACGGTCTTGATGCGGTAGTGGCGGTACTCCTTGTTGGCGCTGACGCCGTCCACCATCACCACCTCGCTGGCCACGCTCTGGGCGCCCTGGGTGTTGGAGATGTCGTAGCCCTCGATGCGCCGGGGCAGCGCGGGCAGGTTCAGCGCCCGCTGCAGCGCCTCCAGCGCGCCGGTGGTGCGGGCGTAGCTGTTGGCGTTCTTCCGGTCCAGCTTTTTGGCCTCGTCCTTCAGGTTCTTGACGGCCATGTTCACCAGCTTCAGCTTCTCGCCCCGCCGCGGGGTCAGGATGTAGGTCCGCGCGCCGTGCTGCTCGGTGAGCAGCTGCTCGATCACGTCGTGCTCCGGCGGCGTGTGGGACAGCAGTATCTCCCGGGGCGGCGTGTTCTCCGGCCCGTAGTATTGCAGCATGAACTGGGTCAGCACCTCGCCCGGCGGCTCGTCCGCCGCGCCCTCCAGCGTGAAGCGCTCCGAGCCGATCATGCGCCCCGAGCGCACGAACATCAGCTGCACCAGCGCGTCCTCGTCGTGGGACAGCATGGCGATGATGTCCTGGTCGGCCTGGGCGGTGGAGATGGCCTTCTGCTTCTGCATCACCGCCTCCACGGCGCGGATGCGGTCGCGGTACAGCGCGGCCCGCTCGTAGTTCATCTCCGCGGCCGCGGCGGCCATCTTCGCCTTCAGCGCGTCCAGCACCGGGGCGTACCTGCCGTTTAAGAAGTCAATGACGCCGTCGATGGTCCTGCGGTAGTCGGCCTCGTCGATCAGGCCGGCGCAGGGCGCGGGGCACTGGCCCACCTGGTGGTGCACGCAGGGGCGCAGCTTCTTTTCGGGGCTCAGCTTTTTGGCGCACACCCGGATCGGGAACACCAGCCGCGCCACGTCCAGCACCTCGCGCACCACGGTGGCGCCCTGGTAGGGGCCGAAGTACTTCGCGCCGTCCTTCTCCTGCCGCCGGGCCAGCTCCACCCGGGGGAAGCGCTCAGTCAGGTCGATGCGGATGTACGGGTAGGCCTTGTCGTCCTTCAGCCGGATGTTGTAGCGGGGCATGTGCAGCTTGATCAGGTTGCACTCCAGCGCGAAGGCCTCCAGCTCGCCGTCCACCAGCATGATGTCGAAGTCGTCGATCTTCTCCACCATCGCCCGCACCTTGGGGGTGTGCTGGGCGCTGTAGTGGAAGTACTGGCTGACCCGGTTCTTCAGGTTCACGGCCTTGCCCACGTAGATGATCTCGCCGCCGGACTTCATCAGGTAGCAGCCCGGCGAGTCCGGCAGGTTCGCGATCTTGAATTCC
>JAFYBB010000185.1 GCA_017540445.1 Clostridia bacterium
CGCATTCCGAGAAATGGCGCATGCGCGATGCGGCCATCGACCGCAACCTCCTGATGCTGATGGAGGCGGATCTTCTGGATGACATGGGGCTTCTTGGCATCGTGATGGATACGATGATCGTCCGGGCCCGGAAACCCGACGCCACGTTCTACGACTGCTACAGCCATTACGAGCGCTACACGCATCCGATGCAGCACGATTGCCCCCTCGTCACCCCGGAGGCCAGAGCCCTCTGGGACGCCAAGACAGAGAGCACGGATCGCTTTATCGAGCAGTACAGAAAGGACATACTGCTCGGCGGTGAAAGCTATACCGGCTACAGGTAGAGCCGCCGGACAGGGGCATTGGGGGACAGTTCGAGACCACAGAAAAAGAATGGCACAGTCAACACAAAGAGGGACACTGGGGACAGACACAGCAGAACCGTCCCCAATGTCCCTTGGAGACCGGATTGCCACGTCGCTCCAAACAGGAATCGCGCGCGCACCGCGTTACTAGCGCACCGCGCACGAGATCGCTCCTCGCAATGACAACGATCGAAGCACGACCCTGCGCTTCGATCGTTGTCATTGCGAGGAAGCCGAACGTCTGTGAGGCTGACGTGGCAACCCGTTCCCCCATTGACTCAATCAAATCCCGTCAGGGATTTGCACCTGAATTCCTCACTCCTAATTCCTCATTCCTCATTCATTCCGCTCTCCCCGTCCCTTTCCTTCCTCCGATACAGCTTCCGGTCCAGCGACCAGATGCGCTCGGTGAAGCCGCCGGGGCGGGCGTTTTGCAGCTCGCGGTTCATCTCGAACATGCGGGCGTCCAGCAGGTCCAGCACGTGCAGCACCTCGGCCTCGGGAAACATCGGGGGCTTGGGGCTGCCGTACTCGGGCAGGTCGTGGTGGGAGAGGATCATGTGCTCCAGCATCATCAAAAGCTCCGGGCGCACGTTCAGCGCGCGGCCGCAGCGGTCCAGCTCCGACACGCCCTGCACCAGGTGGCCGATCAGCATGCCCTCGGCGGTGTAGTCGGACACCAGGCCGATCTCGTCGGCGTCCATCTCGGTAATCTTGCACAGGTCGTGCAGTATCACGCCCGCGGCCAGCAGCTCGCCGTCCAGCGTGGGATAGACCTCGCACACCGACGCTGCCATCTTCAGCATGGTGCTGGTGTGGTGCAGCAGTCCGGCGCGCTCCGCGTGGTGCAGCCGCGAGGCCGCGGGATAGTAGTTCAGCCGGTCGCCGCACTCCTCCAGGCGCTTGAGCACCAGCGCCTTCAGTTCGTGATCGGTGAAGGCGTCCACCCGGTTGAGTATGTAGTCCAGCATCTCGCCCGGCGGCAGCGGCGCGCAGGGCGCCAGGGCCGACATGTCGTAGTCGTCCGCCTCGGTGGCCGGGCGCAGCTTGTCCACCCGCAGCTGGGGGCGGCTGTTGTACTCCAGCATCATGCCGCGCACGCGAATGACCTGGGCCACCGCCGGCGGCGGCGTCAGGCCGTCCCACATCTTGGCGTTGACTTCGCCGGAGATGTCGCACAGCGTCATGTCCAGGTACTTGCCGCCGTTGGAGCTGGTCTTCTGCGCCGCGGCGCGCACCAGCAGAAACCCGTCAAACACCTGTCCCTTGATCATCGTGTGAAGCTGTGGCTGCGCCTTCATTCGGCATCGTCCTCCCCTTTGTGGTTTTGTTTTTTCCCGGTCAGATGCGCGCGCATGGCCTCGTCCGGCTGGAGCACCAGTATGGCCGGCTTGCCGTCCCGGCGATAGGCCAGCGCGAGGGGCGGCAGGGCGCACCCGGCGCGGGTGGCACGGTCGACGTGCGCGTCGGGAAAGCGCTTCTTCATTTCCTCCTCGCTGCCCCAGGCCAACCGCGTGTTCAGCCACACGTCCAGCATGAAGCGCTCCCGCTTGCCGTAGATGCGGCACACCCGCAGGCAGTCGGCGTTCGCCGTGTAGACGAAGGCCAGCACGTACCGGTTCAGCAGCCACCAGGCCACTGCCGCGCCGTAGGCGATGAAGCCCACAGACGCCAGCGCGCCGAGGCGCGACGCCAGCCGGCTGAAAACGGCCGAGCCGACCAGCACCGCCAGCACCGCCAGCGCCACGATGCCCGCGCCCCGCAGCGCGTCAGGCTTCGGGTTGCGAAGCTCCTGTCTCAGCATGCGCGCCCTCCATCAGGTCCTCAAACATGTACTCCAGCGCCCGCATCGTGGTCTGGACATTGCCGCCGTTGGCGGTCACGCACAGGTATGCGCCCTCGTTCGCAAACGCCATGCGCTCCGAAAGGGCGGTCACGTTATCCAGCCGCAGCGCCGCCAGGTAGGTCTGGGATTCGCCGGTTTCATCGTCCGTATAGGTGGCGTAGTAGGGCTCCAGGCCGTAGTCGCCCGGCCAGCCCGCCGCCACATAGTCGTCCAGCGGCTCCAGCACCTGGGAGTTCACCAGCGCGTCCAAGCCCGCCTGCTGGGTCATGAAGGCGTCGCCCTCGCCCACCGCCAGCCGGGTCACCAGCAGCATGCTGCTCATGTACTCCTCCTCGGTGTACATCAGGTTCTGGAACTGCACCACCTGCAGCGCGTCGTCGTGGGGCTTCGTCCGGGCGAACATGTCCTCCGCCACGTCGGAAAGCGCCTCCGGATTGCCGTAGGCGTCCATCAGATAGATGATCACCGTCTGGTCGTTGCTGGGCTGGGGCCGCGTGGTGGTCCACAGCAGGTTCGTGCCCAGCAGGCAGACGGCGATGCCCACGATGTAGATCCACAGATATTTGCGCAGGTGCTCGCGCAGCGCGGCCCAGCTGAATCTGGTGTCTGGCATGGAAACCTCCGGATGTACGTCTTGTATTGATAATATTATAGCCCATGTCAGCCTCGGGCGCAAGAGAGAATTGGGAATTCCGGAAATCCGGAAGGATTTCAACCTCAATTCCTCATTCCTCATTCCTCATTAACAAGCCGCTTTGCCACCCATCCCCTCCTCCCCCGGTACAGCACCGGCAGCCAGCCGCCCCGGGCGGACCCGCCGGCGGCGGGCAGCACATCGCCCCGCAGGGCGAGGCCCAGCGGCGCGCCCGCCGGGTCGGGGCGGGCGCGCACCAGGCCGTTTTCGGCCATCCGGACGGCGGGGCTCATGCGCTGAACAGGCCCGCGGCCCGCAGGCCGTCGGCGCACAGGTCCACGATGTCCTCAAGGGTGCCGCCCATCTGCAGCTCCCGCCCGATCAGGTTGCCCACGTCGGTCACGGTCAGCTCCGGCTGGCAGTGGGTCAGCCCGGCCCACAGCAACAGCCGCGTGGCGCTGAACTGCCGGTCCATCAATCGGTCGATGGGCATGCCCGCCCGGTCCTCCAGCGCGCACAGGCTGTTGATGGTGTAGCACAGGCGCATCGGCCTGCCCGCGATGTCCACGGTCACGGCGCATCCATCGTTCATCATCATCCTCCATTCCTCCCTTCCAATGGTTCGTCTCCGGCCATCTCAGCGCCCCGCGGCAGCGGCGTTATGGCCAGGAAGTGGTTGTGCAGCCGCCGCGGGTACTGCTCGTCCGCCTCGCCGATGGCGGCGGCGACCTGCTTCCAGGTCAGCCCGTCGATGTAGCGGTAGATCATGATCTGGCGGATCAGGCTGTCGTCGATGTCGCAGATGAATGTATACAGCGCGCCCATCAGCTGCATACAGCGAAACCGCCGGTCGTCCAGCTTCAGCCACAGGCGCTTGAACTGCGCCGTGCAGCCCTTGGGCGGCCGCCCCGGCAGGCCGGTGACATGGCCCGTGCCGCCCTCCGCCGCCAGCTCCAGCTCCCCCATCCGCTGGGACAGCAGATCCACCTCCCTTTGAAGGCGCCGCAGCTGCGAGAGCCGCGCTACCTTTTGCTTCACGTCCATTGACCGCACCTCCCCTTCTCGCCCTGCGGGTAGACCTGTCCTTGTTCACGGTTATTATAATCCGTATTCGGTTAATTTGCAACCAGTTTCTTAAAATTTAAAACCGTGTTCGGTTAATTCGACCTTGTCCTACATGATTTGACATGTTATAATACAATCAAACGAGGTGAAAGCCATGAAACTGAGCAGAAAGCTGGCCCAGCTGAAGGGCGAGCGCGGGCTGACGACGGAGGCGCTGTCGGCGCAGTCCGGCGTGCCGAAGGGAACGATCAACAAGATCCTCAACGGCGAGACCCGCAACCCCACCATCGGCACGCTGAACGCGCTGGCCGAGGCCCTGAAGTGCCCGATCGAATGGCTCACCGGCGACAGCGTCGCGCTGCCCGCCTCTCCGGACGCCATACCGGGGGTGTACCGGCTGGGCGACGCGCCGGGCGTGCCGGGCGGCCTGCGCAACGCCAAAGACCTGCTGCCGGTGAGCCGAAGGCGCGTGCCGCTGCTGGGGGCCATCGCCGCGGGCGTGCCCATATACGCCGAGCAGGCGCTGGACGTCACCGACTGCGACGCCGCGATGCAGTGCGACTTCGCCCTGCGGGTACGGGGCGACAGCATGACCGGCGCGCGGATCAACGACGGCGACATCGTGTTCATCCGCCGCCAGGACGACGTGGACGACGGCCAGATCGCCGCCGTGATCATCGACGACGAGGCCACCCTGAAGCGGGTCTACCACCTCAAAAACGGCCTGCAGCTGCTCTCCGAAAACCGCAGCTACCCCCCGATGGTGTTCACCTTCGAGGAGTACGGCTCCATACGCATCCTCGGCCGGGCCGTGGGCTTCACGAGCCGGCTGTAGCCGACCAAAATCACAGGGACGGTTCTCTGTGTCAATGACACAGAGAACCGTCCCTGTGATTTTGGTCGGTCGAATTGTTTTGATTTGATGAACAGATATTGACAAAGTATTTCAATGATGGTATAATTATTACGATTTTAGGCTTATGTGCCGCGATTTTGTACCATTGGAGAAGTTATTGTCATGATGAAACGATCGCGATTCCCGAGGCTGTTGGCCGTGCTGGCGGCGCTTTCCGCGCTGGCGCTGACGGCGTCCGCCGCGCTGGCGGAGAGCGCCGTGCAGGCCGTGGTCTCGGTGGAATCCATGAACGTATACGCTCCGGAGGCCCCCCACGCGCTGATGGGGACGCTGCCGAAGGGCACCCAGGTCACGGTGACGGCCCGGTCGGGCGACGCGGTGATGATTCGCTGCGGCGACAGGACGGGCGTCGCCCGCGCCTCGGACCTGGCCCGCGCGACGGAGACCCCGGCCCAGGCGGAGACGGGCAAAGCGATGGTCGCCAACCGGGACAGCCGCGTCTACAGCAAGGCCAGCACCTCCAGCCGCTACACCGGCATCAGCGCCGGCGATTCGGTGGAGCTGCTGGCGGTGAACGGCGACGTGGCCCGGGTGAAGCGGGACGGCAAGGTGGGCTACATGGCCTACAGTCACCTGAGCGAGCCCGGCGCGCAGACCCAGACGGCCCAGGCGACGGTTGAGATGACGGCCGTCAACGTGCCAGCGGTGACCAACCAGTCGGCGAAGGTGTACGCCAGCGCGGCGATGACCGGAAAGTCCGTGCGCGTGGACAAGGGCTTCAGCGTGACGCTGGTGGCCGTGCAGGGCGATATCGCCAAGGTGCAGCGCGGCAGCGCCGTGGGCTACATACGCCTGTCCGCCCTCAGCAAGGCCGGCGAAAAGAGCGCCGCTGCCGCGAAGAGCGACGCCAATCCCTTCGCCCAGGGCAGCAACGAGCGCACGATCTACGCCTATCTGACCGGCGAGATCGGCTACAACCGGGCCGCGGCCATGGGTGTGATGGCGAACATCAAGTACGAGTCCAGCTACAACCCGAACTGCAACGGCGACGGCGGCACCAGCTACGGCATCTGCCAGTGGCACGCCGGGCGCAAGAACAACCTGATCTGCTACTGCGACGAGTACGGGCTGGACTACACCACGCTGGAGGGGCAGCTGCAGTTTTTGAAGTACGAGCTGGCCAGCCGCTATCCCGCGGTGCACAGCTACCTGAAAAACGTGGAAAACACCGCCGACGGGGCCTACGACGCGGGCTACTACTTCTGCTTCAATTTCGAGGCCCCCGCCGCCCGCACCTCCCAGTCCACCAAGCGCGCGACCTACGCGATGGAGACGCTGTTTGGGATGAAGTAGTCGGTTGCCAGTAGCCAGTAGTCAGTTTCCAAACGGAACGCGCCCCCGATTCTTTTGAATCGGGGGCGCGTTCCGTTTGGGGTCAGTGTCTTCCACGGCCCAGCGGGAACTGGCCGATGCGCAGGGCGGCGCCGCCGTAGGGCGTCAGCTCGATGACCTGGGCGTCCTCCTCGCGGATCACGGGCACCATGGGCACGCTGGCGCAGCTGCCGCCGTCCAGAGACCAGTCCAGCGGCACGGCCTTGGCCAGCACCTTCACCGGCGCTTCGCCCGCGCCGAAGGGAAACTCGGGGCCCTCCAGGTACACGGCCTTCATGGGCTCGTCCCGCACCAGGGCGTAGTTCCAGGGGCTGACGGCCTCCGCCTCCCAGGCCGCGCCGCTCCTGCGCCAGCGCACCTCGGGCCGCAGCGCCATCAGCAGCGGTCCCAGCTCCACCGCGCCGGACTGGTGGTACCACTTCGTCACCCGCGGCATCGTGGGCAGCTCCACGCGGATCACGTCGCCGGAGCGCCAGCGCCGCCGCACGCAGGTGACGTCGCCGGAGCGCACCTGCATGATCTCGCCGTCGGGCAGGTACACCATCGGCTGGCGCGTCCAGGCGGGCATGCGCAGATACAGCGGGAACTCGCAGGGCTGCCTGACGGAGATCTGGATGTCCACCGCGTCGCGGAACGGGTAGCCGCCCGACACCCGCAGGCGCACGGGCACGCCGTCCAGCGTGGCGCGCACGGTGCAGGGCGCGTAGCTGACGACCTGCAGGCCGCCGTCGGCGGTGGCGTACCACAGCGACGACACGAAGCGGGGCCAGGCGCCGTGGCAGCAGGCCGCGCCGCCGTCGAGGGCCTCGCCCACGTCGGTGAACAGGTTCGCGCCGTCGTCGCCGTTGTACCAGGGCCGCTCCTCGCGGGAGAGCTTCACCTGGTTCACCTGCTGGAAGCGCTGGCAGGCGGTCATGTCCCCCTTGAAGATCGCGGGCAGCGCGTTGTAGGCCAGCTTCTCCAGGCAGTCGACGTAGTCCTGGGCGAAATCCCCCAGGCCCAGCAGCGTCTCCAGCGTGTTCATCAGCTCCGCCACCGCCTGGGCCTCGGAGCCCTGTATCGGGCTGTTGCCGCTCAGGTGCGCGTCGCAGGTGAACATGCCGTTGGCCACGCCGTGGTGGCGCAGCAGCTTGCTCCAGCCGAAGCGGAAGCCGCCCTGCTCCTTGAAGCCGGACTTGAACAGGTTGACCACGCCGGGGGCCTTCAGCCCAATGGCGATGTTCACGCCCTGGGACAGGTGATACTGGGTGTGGAAATAGGGGCGCCGCTCGCCCACCAGCGGCTCGTTCTTCTCCTCGTCCAGCGCCTCGCTCAGCCGGTCCCACTTCAGCGACTTGCTCATGGGCACGGTGTTGGCGAAGGTGTGGAAGTAGTTGGGCCAGTCCAGCGTCTGCCCCCGCAGCCGGCGGCACAGCTCGATCAGGTGCTTCTGACCGGTGATGTTGTACAGCCACAGCGCCAGCTCCATGTTCTCGCCGCCCCGGGCCACCGCCCACTCGGTCAGCGGGTGGTCGTTCAGGTTGGCATACTGGTACTTGAAGAAGCGGTCCATCAGCACCAGCACCCGCTTGTCGCCGGTGGCCGTGAAATACAGCCGCAGCGCCCGCAGCGCCACCATCAGGGGCCAGTAGTCCGCGTTGGCCTGGGGGCCGAACCATCCGTCCTCCCGCTGGCTGGCCAGCATCCACTCCACCCAGGGCATGGCCTTGGCCTTCAGCGCCTCGTCGTCCAGCGTCCACGCCAGCGCGATCAGCCCCTCCAGATAGTAGGGGGCGCGGTCCCCGCAGTCGCCGTCGCCGCCCAGCCAGCCGCTGTTCGCGCCGATGACCTCCGGCGGCCACAGCGCGTCCAGCCTGCCGGTCAGGCCGTCCCGCAGCAGCTCCAGCTGGCGGCGCAGCCAGTCCTCCGGGCGAATGCTCCCCAGCGGCAGCGGTGCGATGGTATTCGGCGTCAACGGCGCCCGGTTGAAGATGGGTTTCATGCTGTATCTCCTTGTCAGTAGCCAGTTGCCAGTAGTCAGTAGCCAGCAGGGTCACCCCTACTCCCTACTCCCTACTCCCTACTCCCTACTCCCTACTCCCTACTCCCTACTCCCTACTCCCTACTCCCTACTCCCTACTCCCTATTGCCTATTGCCTATTGCCTCAAACACCCTGTACTCACACTCGATCCGCCCGTTGTAATACCGGCGGCGGCGGGTGGCGCGGCGGCCGTAGGCGGGCTCAAAGCCGGTGTCGGCGCTGAAGGCGCAGAGCGTCCAGCCGGGGAAGCGGTCCTGCAGCGCGGCCAGCTGCCGGGTGACGGCGTGGGCGGCGCGGACATTGTCCAGCCGCTCGCCGTAGGGCGGGTTGGCGATGAACACGCCGGGGCCCTCGCCGGGCACGTCGCCGGGCATCACCTCGCGCATGTCCTTCACGGACAGGGCGATGCGGCCGGCCAGGCCCGCCTGCTTCACGTGGCGCCGGGCCAGCTCGATGGCCTCGGGGTTGATGTCGCTGCCGGCGACGGTCAGCGGGCGTTTGCCGCCCTCCTCGAACTTCTTTCGGGCCTCGGCGCGGATCGCCTCGAAGGCCTCGTAGGGCGCGCAGGGCCAGGCCTCCATCGCGAATTTCCGGGTCAGCCCCGGCGCGCGATTCAGCGCGATGAACGCGGCCTCGATCAGTATCGTGCCCGTGCCGCAGCAGGGGTCGTACAGCGGCTGCCAGGGGTGCCAGCCGCTCTGCAGCACCAGCGCCGCGGCCAGCGTCTCCCGCAGGGGCGCCTCGCCGTTCCAGGTGCGGTAGCCCCGCTTTGAAAGCGGCTCGCCGGAGGCGTCCAGCGCCACGGTGACCACGTCGTTGCGGATGGACACGTCCACCTGGAACGTGGCTCCGGTCTCGGGGAACCAGTCCGCGCCGTAGGCGGACTTCATGCGCTCCACCATGGCGCGCTTGGCGATCTTCTGTACGTCGGAGGGGCTCATCAGCCGGGACTTCACGCACTTGGCACGGATCGGAAACGCGGCGTCCGCGGGCAGCAGCTTTTCCCAATCGATGGCCTTGACGCCCTGGAACAGCTCCTCGTAGGAAACGGCCTTGAAGCGGCCCATCACCAGCAGTATCCTGTCGCAGGTGCGCAGCCACAGGCTGGCCCGGAAGGCGTCCTCAAAGCCGCCCTCAAATTCCGCGCCGCCGACCTCCAGCACCCGCACGCCCTGCAGGCCCATGTGCTTCAGGTCGCGCCCGGTCATGCCCTCCATGCCGAAGGCCGCGCTCGCGATCCAATTCATGCTGGACGCGCCCCCTTACCCCTACTATTCCATATTCTATTATAAAAGAAAAACCGCCGCGCTTCAAGGGGGTGAAACGCGGCGGGCGTATTAATGTTCTGTAAGGAGAGACGTTTCATGTGCCTCGGTAGAACGCCAGTATGCCGTGCCACCACGGGAACAGCACCTCGTCATTGGAGCGGTAGATCTCGTGCTTCGCGCCCTCCACCACGACGCGCTCGCCGTGCTTCAGGCGCGCGGCGAAATCGGCCTGGGGGCCGGGCAGCACGGTCCCGTCCAGGGCGGCGGTGTACAGGCGCACCTGGGTTTCGATCTTCTCGACCGCGCCGGCGGCCAGGATCAGCCCGGTGGCGCGCACGGCCTGGCCCGTCCAGCCGTAGGTGGGGCCGTTGTTGTGGAAGGCGGGGTTGGCGGCCTTTACGGCGTCGTACCAGTCGAAGCGCTCGCGGCCCGTGGCGTTGGAGGTGTCGAAGTCCTCCGGCCCGGCGTAGGGCTTCGAGGCGGCGATGCGCGCCTTTGCCTTGCCCGCCAGCGCCATGGCCCTGCACATCATCTTCGCCGCGGAAAGCGGCATGTGGAAGTCCGCCTGGATCATCGGCGCGCACATCGCCGCCCGGTCGAAGGCGTTTGGGTGCGCCTGCATGTACAGCGCCGAGACCGCGCCGCCCATCGAATGGCAGAACAGCAGGTGGGGCCTGGGCATATCACCAAGCACCCGGTCGCAGACGATCTCCATGTCCCGCACGTATTCCTCGAAGCGGTCCACGTGGGTCAGCGACACGTCGCCCAGCATCGGGTCGCGCCAGGACCGGCCGTGGCCGCGCTGGTCGTAGGCCACCACGCTGTAGCCGTTGCGCAGCAGCGAGTGGATCAGCTCGGCGAACTTGTCGGCGTTCTCGGTGAAGCCGTGCACGATCAGCACCGTGCCCGCCGCGGCGCTGCCGGCGTCGTAGCGGCAGCAGTACAGCGGCCTGTCGCCGTCCCCCTTCACGGGGACCTCCGTGCGCCGCGCCGCCAGCCAGGGCAGCACCGAGTTCTCCATCGTATTCCGATAATCCCCGGACAGCACCAGCCCGTCCGGATTGAACCGCGCGTCAGACATATGTACCTCCCCGTTCCCTGTCCCCTGTTCCCTGTCCCCTACTCCCTACTCCCTACTCCCTATTGCCTAATGCCTATTGCCTACTTCCTCAATATCCTCGCATACACCCGCTTCTCATTATACAGCATGAACAGCACGCCGCCCAGCACGCACACGGCGGCGGCGGCCACGGCGGTGATGCGGTAGCCCGCGCCGGTCTCCTGGCCGATGGTGGCGAAGGCGGTGACCAGCAGCATGGCGATGGACTGGCCCAGCTTGAAGGCGAAGGTGCGGGCGGCGAAGAACATGCCGCTGCGGTTTTCGCCGGTCTCCAGCGCGTCACACTCGGAGATGTCCGCCACCACGGCCTGAGGCAGTATGCCGAATATGGCCATGGCCGGGGCCGCCACCGCGCAGAGGATGTAGCCCTGCACCGCCGGCGGTATGGGCAGGCTGTCGCCGAAGAAGGCGGTGTACACAAAGCTGATCGTGAACACGGTGAACGCGAACAGTATCAGCTTCTTCTTGCCGAATTTCGGGGTCAGCTTGTTGATGGGAATGTAGAACAGCACCGACAGCGCGGTCATCAGCACGAAGTACACGGTGCTCATGCTCTCGTCCAGCTTCAAAAGCGAGGTCACGAAGAAGGGCAGCGCCGTCTGGAACATCGTGATGCCCAGGAAATAGGCGATGTCCGAGGCCACGAACACGCGGAAGTCGTGGTTTTTGAAGGTGGCGGCCAGGGATTTCAGCGCCTTGGACTCGGAGGGCGCAGCCTGCACGTATTCCTTCTCCCTGATCGTGAACACCGGCACGAACATGCAGGCGATGCCGATCACCGAGATCACGGTGAAGGTGGTGCGTATGGCCGTCACGCGCTCCATGCCCATGCCCTGCAGCGCGCCCCAGATCACCGGGGCCACGTAGGCCACCGCCATGCCGGCGATGTAGGTGAACGAGATCGAGGTGGAGATGGCCATGCGCGTCTTCTGGTCGCTGCCCAGCTCCGGGATCAGCGCGTTGTAGGGCGTGCAGTACATGGTCATGAACAGGTAGAACAGCATCAGCATCAAAAACAGGAACGCCGCGTTCCCCCAGCTCTCGCCCCTCACCGGGCTCCAGAACGTGAATATGCAGGCCAGGCCGAACGGTATCGCCGCCACCCGCATGAACGGTATGCGACGGCCGTCCCGGCTCTTGCAGCGGTCGGACATCGAGGCGATCAGCGGGTCGGTGACGGCGTCGAATATGCGCCCGAACGCCGTGATCGCGCCCAGTATGGTCATGACGCCCAGTATGGCCAGGCCCTGGGGAATGAATATGGGCTGGCCCGCCTGCTGGGTGGCCAGGTCCGGCTGATAGTAGTTCACCAGCCAGCTGGAGATCAGCGCCGCCAGCACCGACCAGCCGAACTGGCCCACGGCAAAGCACCAGACCTTGCCCGTGGAGAGCTTCTTGACTTGATTCATGTCGATCCCCTCTTCTCCTCCCGACGCGCGGGAGCATAATTCCTCTGTATGATATATTAACATATAAAGCGACCCCCGGCAAGTGTTAATTTGCCGGGGGTCGCTTTCATCATGATGCTATATCCTCCGGGTCAGCGTCACGCACCGGCCCAGCACCCGGACCTCGGCGGCGGGGGCCACATCGGCGGTGAACTCGTGGTCGAAGGCCTGCAGCTGGATGCGGTTTCCGTCCAGCTTCATGAGCTTGCGCACCGTGCGCTCGCCCCCATGCTCCACCAGCATCAGCGCCCCGTCCTCCACCTTCGCGGCGGGCACCACCAGCAAGAGGTCGCCCGCGTGCACGCGGAAGCCCCGCAGCATGTCGTCCGGGCAGCGGTAGTACAGCACCTTGTCCGGCGCGCCGCCCTCGATCTTGCCGCCCACGATGGGCGTGAGCACGTGGTCGATCACCAGGCCGTCCGGCGCCATCACCGGCACCCGCCTCACCACGCCGCCCAGCGCGTCCAGCCAGGCGTCGGAGGATTCCTCCTCGGCCCTGCGGGCGTTCTCGGCCTGCTGCTCCACGGGCAGCACGTAGGCCCGGGGCTTCGGCCGCAGCTTCACCGGCGGCTCGGCGGCCACGTCCAGCTCGGTGGACACCGGGCTCGCCACGCCCAGCACCTTCAGTATGCGCTGGGCCTGCTCGTCGGACACGATCTTGCGCCCGGATTCCAGGTCGCGGATGTAGCTCTCCGCCAGGCCGCACTTCTTGCCCAGCGCCTTCTCCGTCAGCTTCGCCTTCAGGCGCGCATTGCGTATCGTATCGCCCAACCGGCTCATGGGATCACTTCCTCCTCGAGAATCATGTCGTCCGACTCCTCCGGCGCCGCTTCGACCTCGATCTGAAGGCCGTTGACGCCGTCCTCGGGCCGGGCGGTGGGCTCGGCGGCCTCGAGGCCGGGCTCGAACCGCGGCGCGGCGTCGGCCAGGCGGGCGTCCTCCATGCGCAGGTAGGCCGCGCCCTGCTGATACAGCACGGTGATCCAGCCGTCCTCCAGGCGCAGCACCTCCAGCCCCGCGTCGCCGGGCAGCGTGGCCAGCACCGTCGCGCCGGTGTCGGGCAGCGCGTACAGCGGCGCGCCTTCCGGCCTGGCCACCGCGTAGGCCGGGGCGTGGGTGTTGTCGCCGGTCAGGGGCATGGCCACCTCGCCCACGTCGGCCTCGCCGGCGGAGGCGGCGGGATCGGCCGCGTCCTCACAGGCCGGTTCGCCCTCGGGACCCAGCACGAAGGTCCAGTCCCAGGCGGGCGTGGCCGTGGGCTCGGCCGTCGGTTCGGGCGCTTCCGTGGGCTGTGCCGCAGCGTCGGGCGTCGCCGTGGGCTCGGGCGTCACTGTGGGCTGTACCGTGGATTCGGGCGTCGCCGTGGGCTTGGCCGTCGGCTCGACCGTCGGAATGAAGATCTCCGGCGTCGGCGTGGGGATGAAGATCTCCGGCGTGGCCGTGGGCTCGGCCGTGGGGATCAGTACCTCCGGCGTGGCCGTGGGCTCGGTCAGGTCCGCGTAGGTGTAGACCTCGGCGGTATCGGTATAGAACTGCAGGTACTTGTTCTTGATGTAGCCGGTCACGTCCTGATACCGGACCTTCGACCAGTTCGTCTTGCGCTGCAGCACGCTGACCGCGGTCTTCCGCTTCGGCTTGGCCAGCACCTTCGAGGCGGTCGAGCTCTTGGCGAACAGCTTCGCCTTGGAGATGCCCTTGATCTTCGCCATCGGGACCTCCACCGTGTCGGACACCAGCCGGTACTCCCGGTCGCCAAATTCCTCGGTCACGCTGTCGGCCCGGGCAAATATGGCCTTTTGCAGCGCGGCGCTGGCCTTGCCGGTCGCCGCATCGTCAGTAAAGCAGCTCTGGTAGCGCTTGACGGCCTGGACGGTGTCGCCGTCATAATCGCCGTCCGCCGCGCCGTCGTACAGCTTCAGCCGGATCAGCGCGCCCTGCAGCGCCGCCACCGCCGGGCCCTCCATGCCGTCGGACAGCGGCACCCAGGTGCCGGTGGGCGCGCCGTCGGCGAATATGGCCTTCCACAGCGGCAGCCGGACCTCGCCGCTTGGCGTCAGGCCGCAGGCCGCCTGGAAGCGCTTCACGGCGGTCTCGGTGTTGCCGCCGAATATGCCGTCCGCCACGTCGTTCAGGAAGCCCAGCGCCGTCAGCCGCTTCTGCAGCCGCGTGACGAGCTCGCCCCGGCTGCCCCGGGCCAGCAGCTCGGTCTTGCGGCCCATGAACTGGTCGTAGCTCTCGCTGGCGCGGGAGAAGCTCTTCTTCAACAGGCGCTTGCGCAGGTCCGAGTTGGTCTTGCCGCTCTTGTAGATGCGGCACTGGGTGCCGGCCGGGCAGTTCTGGGCGATCCACTGGGCGTCCGCCACCCGAAGCCGGATGCAGCCGTGGGAGGCCTGCCCGCCCAGCGCATTCACCGACGAACTGGTGGGGCCCTTCTTGGCGGCGGTGTAGAGCACCGAGTGGAACAGTATGCCGCCCACGATGCGCGTGGCCCACTTGGCGTAGCAATTGTACTTGGCGAAGTAGTACCACTCCGTGCGCTCGGAGGCATAGGACTTGCCGGGCAGCGTGTAGGTGCCCACGGGCGTGGGCGTGGCCGCCTTGCCCGACGAGCAGATCATCTGGCGCGCGATGCCCGATTCCGTGGTATTGCCATTGTCGTACACGGTGACGATCTGGTTGGTCAGGTCCACCGTTATGTAATATCTCGCCGCGGCCAGGGCCGTATCGCCCGGCACGGGCAGCGCCGCCGCCGCCATAACCAGCAGCAGCACCGCGCAGAGTACGCGTCTGAATCGCATGGTCAATAATCCCCCATCCTCAAAATGGTGCATCCATTTTATCACAGGACGGGGGCAACATTCAAGCCTAATTGTAATATTCTGGAAATAATTGAAAGATTTTTGTTACCATTCCCTACTCCCTATTCCCTCAGCTTCTCCACCCAATAGGTAAACCGCGGTTCCGGCGGGGCCTCGAACAGCATCTCCTCGCCGGTGCGGGGGTGAACAAAGCCCAGGCGGAAGGCGTGCAGCAGCTGTCCGCCCTCAACCGGATACGGGGACTTCTTCGGCCCGTACACCGGGTCGCCCAGCACCGGGTGGCCGATGGAGGCCATGTGCACGCGGATCTGGTGGGTGCGGCCGGTGGTCAGCCGCGCCTCGATCAGCGTGGCCCCCCGCAGCGGCAAAAGCACCGTCCAGTGGGTGACGGCCTCCCGTCCGCCGGGCACGATGGCCATGCGCTTGCGGTCGGTGGGGTGCCGCCCAATGGGCCCCTCCACCGTGCCGGAGGGCTCCCTGAAGCCGCCGATCACCACGGCCCGGTAGGCGCGCTTGACCGTGTGGGCGCGTATCTGCTCGGACAGCGCCACGTGGGCAAAGTCGTTCTTCGCCACCAGCAGCAGCCCGGAGGTATCCTTGTCGATGCGGTGCACGATGCCGGGACGGATCTCGCCGCCGATGCCGGACAGGTTGTCCAGGTGCTTCAGCAGCGCGTTCACCAGCGTGCCGCTCTCGTTGCCCGCCGCCGGGTGCACCACCATGCCGGAGGGCTTAAACACCACGGCCAGGTCGTCGTCCTGATACACGATGTCCAGGTCGATGTCCTCGGCCACCGCCGTCGCCGGGGCCGCCGCGGGCACCGCGACGCGCACGGCCATGCCCGGCTTCAGCGCAAAGCCCGCCTTCGCCTGCGGCGCGCCGTCCACCGTCACCCGGCCCTCGCGGATCAGCGCCCCCGCCCGCGAGCGCGTAACGCCCGCCAGCGCCGCGGCGAACACATCCAGCCGCTCCCCCGCGCCTGTCTCCGGCACCGTTGATTCAAACACCTGCGCTTCGCTCATGTGCGCCCCCTCTCGGGCGGGCGCCGACCTCATCCGTCAGCGCTGACGCGCTGCCACCTTCCCCTAAAGGGGAAGGCAATGGCGCCCCTACCGCCTATTCCCTGTTGCCTGTTGCCTGTTGCCTGTTCCCTGTTCCCTACTCCCTATTCCCTACTCCCTATTCCCTACTCCCTATTCCTTCTATGCCGCTCCGCCGCCCACGCCCCGATCACCGTCAGCGCCGCGCCGACGCAGATGCAGATATCGGCCACGTTGAACACGGCGAAGCGCACGAAGGCCAGCTCGATGAAGTCGGACACGACCCCGGCGGTGACCCGGTCGTACAAATTGCCCAGGCCGCCGCCCACGATCAGCCACAGCCCGGCCCGCTGGGCGGCGGGGGCGTCGGGCTTCATCAGCAGCCAGGCCGTCACCGCCATCACGATCACCGCGGTCAGCGCCGCCAGCAGCAGCCGCTGGCCGGACAGCATCGAAAACGCCATGCCCCGGTTCACCACCGGCCTCAGGTTCACCAGTCCCGGGATCAGCGCGCCGCGGCCATGGGCGAGCTTCGCCACCGCGACCTTGCTGAGCCGGTCGGCCAGCGCCGCCGCCAGCGCGATCCATATGCCCTTACAACCCTGTTTCAATCGCATAGATGACCTCCATGAGTCAAGGAACCTGTCCCCGTGACTCAAAGTGAGTCACGGGGACAGGTTCCTTGACTCACATTCTGGCCTCGATCGCGCGGATGACCTGGGCCAGAAATCCGCCCAGCAGCGGTATGTTGTCCACCACCAGCGCCCGAAGCGCCTGGGCCAGCAGCGCGCTGAGCACCGATACGCCCAGCGTGAAGCCCAGGCCCCGGCACGCCCCGCCGATCAGGCTGTTCACGATCAACCGCCGCCGGTTGCCCGCGTATTCCAGGTACTCGTCCAGGCGCGTGCGCTCCAGCGCGTCGATCAAACGGTCGATCCGCGCCCTGTCCCGCCCCGTCACGCCATCACCCCCCCAAGGAGTAGGATGGACGGATTTTGGAAGATTATGCCGGGGAGAGGACGAGAGTGGAATGTGGAGAGTGGAGCGTGGAGTTCAGGTACAAATCCCTGCGGGATTTGTTCTGATCCAACGGAGACCGGATTGCCATGTCAGCCTCACTCACGTTCGGCTCGCAATGACAGGGCGTGGAACGCAAGGGATCGGGACTGGCACATCGGAGATGGAAATGAGTCAGGAGAACCGTCCCCATGACTCACACACTCTTCACTCTCCACTCTCTCCACTGCTCCAACAAAGGGCGGCCCGTGCGGGCCGCCCTTTCTCGGAGCGTCGAATCGTCAGAACAGCCCGTTGCTCTCGCGCAGCGCGGCGGCCTGCTGGTCCAGTATGCGGGTGAAATCGGCCTTGAAGCTGGCGGCGGAGGTCTTCAGCGCCTCGTAGCGGGCCTCGAGGGTCTCCACGCGGGTCTTGGCGTCGGCGGCCAGGTCCTCCGCGTCCTTCTGGGCCTTGCTGACCAGCGTATCGGCCTTCTCGCGGGCGGCCAGCGTGATCTGGTCGGCCTGGGCCTGGGCGTCGCTGACCGTCTTCTGGGCCTTGCGGTTGGCCTCTTCCATCGTCTCGTCCGCGATGCGCTGGGCCCCGATCAGGGACTCCCGCATGGCGTTCTGCAGGTTCTGGAAGTAATTCTTCTCGTCGTAGTCCGGCGCCTTGGCCTCGGCGGCCTCGGTGGCGGTACGGGCGGCCTGCAGGTCGGCCTGAAGGCCCTTGATCTGCCGGTTCAGCTCCAGGTTCTCGCGCACCAGCGCGGCCATCTGCTCGGAAATCTCGTCCAGAAAATCATCGACCTGCTCGATGTTGTAGCCGCCGGTCGCCTGCGTGCCAAATTCCTTCTCCTGTATCTCCCTTACGCTGATCGCCATTTCGAAAACCGTCCTTTCATCGCAATGGTATTTCACGAATGCTATCCTATATCTCTTCGCCAGCCGGCGTCAGATTCCTGCAACTTAACGCACGTTTCAATCATTTGCCATATTTGAGCCCCTGTGCCGCGCGTTTCACAACCGCGCCAGCAGGGCGTACAGCCGCCACCACAGCCGCTCCAGCACCTGGTAGCCGATCATCGCCAGCAGGAAGGAGAAGTCGATGGGCGCGCGGAAGTAGCGCATCAGCCGCACGGACAGCTTCCTGAAGGGCATCACGAACGGCTCGATGAACCGCCCCAGCAGGTCGAAGGCCCGGAAGCTGGGCCGGAACCAGCTGAGCACGCAGTAGATCAGTATCGCCCCGGTGATCAGCCGCAGGAACAGATACCCCGCGTAGAACACCTCATACAGCCCCCGCATCGGCACCCCTCCTGTCCCCGGCGGGCGCCGCATCGGCGCCCCTACTCCCTGTTCCCTGTTCCCTGTACCCTGTACCCGGCGGGCGCCGCATCGGCGCCCCTACTCCCTACTCCCTACTCCCTACTCCCTACTCCCTACTCCCTACTCCCTACTCCCTACTCCCTATTGCCTACTCCCTACTCCCTAAAACCTTCTATCCACATCATACGCCTCATTGATCTCCACCGACATCGGGGCGACCAGATAGGTCCGGTCGGAGGCCTTGCGGATGCTGGCGTGCAGCGCGAACACCGCGCCGGACAGCGTGTCCACGGCGCGCTGGAGCAGGTGGCCGTCCAGCTCGTCCATCGTGAGCACGACGGTGTTGTTGGCGATCAGCTGATCGATGACCTCGCAGCAGTCCTCCAGCGCGTGCAGCGAGTACATGACCGTGCGCGAGCGCGGGCTGACCCGGGCGTTGCGCGGCGCCATCGCGGCCCGCTGGGGCGGATTGCCGTAGCCGGCGTCGGGCTGCTGGCTGAAGCGCGAGGGCTGCCGCTGCGCCCGGGGCGCGCCGTAGCCGGGGTCCTCGAACCGGGAGCTGGCCGCGGGCCGGTAATCGTCGTAGCTGCGCCTGTCGCGCCCGGCGTCGTAGCGGCTGCCCGGGGCATAGCGGCTCCCGGAATCAAAGCGGCTGCCGGAATCGTATCGGCTCGCGCGCGACGCGGGCTGGGACTGCCGGGGCTGCGGCCTTCTGGCCGGCGCCGTGCGGGAGGCGCGGGCGGACTGACGCGGCGGCGTATAGGCGGCCCTGCGACCGTAGTTGTCGCTGGAATACTCCTCGCCGTAGGTGTCCCGCGTATCGTCGTCGTCCACCAGGCCGATGAAGTTCAACAGCTTGTTAAGCCCTCCGGATTGCTTGCGCGCCATGGGTCATACCTCTTTCTCGTGTTGTTATGTAATCGCCGGTAATCAGCAGTTCCTTACTTTCTCTCCCCGAACAGGGCCCGGCCCAGGCGCACCATCGTCGCGCCCTCCTGGGCGGCGACGACGGCGTCGTCGGACATGCCCATGGACAGGGTCTGCATCTCGATGCCCGGCAAGTCCATGTCCCGCAGGCGGTCGAACCATTCCCGCATGCGCCGGAAGTAGGGGCGCACGGTCTGCGGGTCGTCCACGGCGGGCATGATGGCCATCAGGCCCTTCACCTTCAGCCCGGGCAGCCCGGCGCACCGCTCCAGGAAGGGGAGCAGCTGTTCCTCGTCCACGCCGGCCTTCTGGGGCTCGCGGGCGATGTTCACCTGCACCAGCACCGGCATGATTTTGCCCTCGGCCTCGGCCCGGCGCGAAATCTCCAGCGCCAGCGCCTCCCGGTCCAGCGACTGGATCATGGCCACCCGCTGCACCGCGGGCCTGACCTTGTTGGTCTGAAGCCGGCCGATCAAATGCATCTCAAAGCCCGGGTTCAGCCTGTCCTGCTTGGAGACGAGCTCCTGCACCCGGTTCTCGCCCAGCAGGCGTATGCCGCCCTCCCAGGCCAGGTTCACGGTATCGGCGTCCACGGTCTTGCTGACGGCGCAGATCTGCGCGCCGCCCCACTTCGCCGACGCCTCGCCGATGCGCTCGCGCCATTCGGCGATGTTCTGTAATAGCTGTTCGCGGTCCATTGTTATCTCCGTCGTTGAGTGTGGAGTGAGGAGTTAGGAGTGAGGAGTTAGGAGTGAGGAGCTGTGGTCCAAATCCCTTCTGGATTTGTTCTGATACTGAGTTGGACCGTTTGTAATCCAAAGAAATCCGTCAGGATTTCCACCTGAACTCCTCACTCTTCACTCTTCACTCCTCACTTTTTTATCAGTACCGTCTGTCCCAGCTGCAGCGAGCCCTCGACCATCGGCTGGATCATGGCGATGTTGCCGTCGGTGGACAGCACGTCCACCGGCACGAAGGTGCCGCCGGGCACGTCGTACACCCACACGCCCATCTGGCCGTTCTCGTTGTACAGGGCCTCGGTGCGCACGGACAGGCCGGTGAGCGTTATGCTCAGCTGGGCCCTGCCCCGCCGGCGGTAGATCATCGGGCCCATGGGCTCCTGGATCTCGAACACGGCCAGCGTAGTCTCGTTGTCCTTCTGCACGCTGTACACCGACGCGGTGAAGCTGATGTCGTCGAAGCCCTCCAGCTGCAGGTAGTAGTTGTCCTGACCCACCATGGGCGTCCAGGTGTTGCCGGTGAGCAGCACCGCCACGTACCAGTGCGCCTGGTCCACGATGCGGTAGATGCCGCCGCTGAGGGTCTGGCGGGTGCCCGACAGCGGGCCGCCGCCCAGCACCGTGCGCACGTCGGCGATGGACAGGGTCTTCAGCGCCTTGGGCGTCAGGTCGTTCTCGTAGCCGTCTATGTAGAAGGACACCACGCCGTCCCGGTCGGCGGCGGAGCCCTTGCGCCAGGACTGTATGCTGGACAGCCGGGCGTTCTCCTCGTCGTAGAGCTTGGTCAGCTTGTTGTCGCCGCGCTTGTTCTGGCGCAGGTACTCCTGCCGGTTCACCATGGCCGTCTCCAGCTGGTTGGCGACGGTCTTCAGGTTGCCCGTGGTCTGGCGGGTGATCAGGTGCTTGAACTCCAGCGCCATGTAATTGACCACCTCGTCCAGCCGGTCCAGGTCGGCGTCCACGATGTTGGCCAGCAGCTGCTTGTGATAGTCCTGGATCTTCTTGCGCGTGGCCTCTAAGTTGTCCAGCAGGTTCTCCGAATAGCCGGTGGTGTACAGGTTGGCCACGTTGTCGCCCTGGGCCACCAGCGAGTTCTCCGGCGCGATGTACTCCACCCGCGCGGTGGAATCCGACACCGTGACGGCCTCGTCGCGGATCAGTATGCAGTCCACCGTCTGGCGCTGGGCGGCGTTGGCCATCATGATGACCGTCTCCCGCGAGCCGGGGAACAGCACGGGCCGCAGCAGCAGGAACGCGACGATCAGCAGCGCCAGCAAAAACAGGTAAAACCTGCCGGTCACTCTCTTTCTGCGCATAGGCCACGCTCCGATCGCTGGTAATACGTTCTCCCCCTCGGGGCAGACATGGACAGGGTACATCCATCGTATTGTATATTATACGCCCAGACGTGTGATGTTGCAATGGGCATGAATTGACTTTTTCGTGCCATAATGATTATAATAGTAGACGATAGGAGGCACATATGATTCAATTCACATCGACGGGCGTTATCGTCCTTGGGTTGTACGTTCATTGGTACGGGGTGATCATCGCGGCGGGGATGGGGCTGGCGGTTGGGCTGGCCGCCCGGCGGGAGGCGCGGCTGGGCCTGCCCCGGGAGACGGCCATCAACCTGGCGCTGATCGGCATCCCCGCGGCCATCGTGGGCGCGCGGCTGTACTACGTGGCCTTCTCGTGGCAGGCCTACGCCCGCGAGCCGGTGCGGGCGCTGTTCATCTGGGAGGGCGGCATGGCCATCTACGGCGGCATACTCGGCGGCGTGCTGGCCGGGTATATCTACGCCCGCGCGAAGCGGCAGCCCTTCTTAAAGCTGGCCGACCTGGCCGCGCCGTCCATCGCGCTGGGCCAGGCCATTGGCCGCTGGGGCAACTTCGTGAACCAGGAGGCCTACGGGGCCGTCGCCGAGCACGCCTGGCAGCAGCGCTTTCCGATCAGCGTGTTCATCCGCGCGGACGGGCTGTGGCACTACGCCACGTTCTTCTACGAATCCGCCTGGTGCTTCCTGATCGTGGCGGCGCTGCTGATCGCCGAGCGCAGGGGGCGCTTCACCCGCGACGGCGCGTGCTTTTGGGCCTACGTGTTCCTCTACGCGCTGGAGCGCGCGCTGGTGGAGGGCCTGCGCACCGACAGCCTGTACCTGGGGCCGCTGCGCGTGTCCCAGCTGCTCAGCCTGACCGCCCTCATCGCCTGCGCCGCGCTGGCGCTGGTCCGCGCCGAAAAAAAAGCGCGCCCCGCGATAACGCTCGCGTGCTGCGCCGTTTTCGCCGGCCTGCTGCTCGCCGGCATGACCGTTCCCGCCATCCCCTTCGGCATTGCCGCGGCGGGCATGCACTTTGCGCACACCTGAAACGGAATGGGGGACGGTTCCTTATTCCATTTCAAAGTGGAATAAGGAACCGTCCCCCATTCCATTTTTACCGTCTGCCCAATTCCTCCAGCATCCCCCTGCACCCCTGTTCGATCTGGTCGTACACCTCGGCAAACCTGCCGGTGTACCAGGGGTCGTCGATGGGCGCGTCGGAGCCGGCGAAGGACATCAGCAGCCGCATCTTGCCGTCGGGGTCGTCGCAGATGCGCAGCATGTTGCGGATGTTGTAGGGCTCCATGGCCACCAGGTAATCGTAATAATCGTAGTCGGCGCGGGTCATCTGGCGGGCGGCGTGGCCCTTGCAGGAGATGCCGTGGCGCGAAAGCTCACGCCGGGCGGGCGGGTACACCGGGTTGCCGATCTCCTCGCGGCTGGTGGCCGCGGAGGCGATCTCAAACCGGTCCCAAAGCCCCGCGTCCTTCACCAGCTTCTTCATCACAAACTCGGCCATCGGCGAACGGCAGATGTTGCCGTGGCAGATAAAGAGTATTTTGATCATTGAAAAACCTCGATTCCATGAGTCAGGGAACCTGTCCCCGTGACTCATTGGCCGTCGCCGTATCTGCGCCTGTCCCTGCCGCTCTTGCGGTAGTACTCGGCCTTGGCCTCATACATCTTTTGATCCGCGATGCGGGCAAGCTCGTTGATGTCGGCCTGAGGATGCTCCGACCAGCACGCATAGCCCAGCGCCGTCGTCAGCGCCAGGCCGTTCTGCTCGGACCAGGCCGCCATATTCCTGTTGTATCGTTCGATCAGCCCGTCCATCTCGCCGCTGCCCGCGGTGACGATCACCGCGAACTCGTCTCCCCCAATCCTATACATCTTTCCCGCGCTGCCAAAGCACCGCGAGATGCATTCCGCCGCGCCGATGATCAGCCTGTCCCCGGCCTCATGGCCCCGGCTGTCGTTCACTTCCTTCAATTCGTTCATGTCGATCGCCAGGTAGATCAGCCCCTCCCGGGCCTGTCCTTCCGACAGCTTCGTGATGTCGTCGATGTACGCCCGGCGATTGGGGAAGCCCGTCAGCACGTCGATCTCCGCGTTCTCATGCTCCTTCACGATCCGCTCGGCCAGCTTCATCTTCAGCCGCAGGAAGCTGATGCCCAGCACGAGCTGGAAGATGATGAATATGGAGAGGTCCTGTCAGCGTTCGCGTTCATGGCGCACCTCCGTTTCACTGCTCGCGGGCGATGTGCCGTATGGCCTCATCCACATTCTTGAAGCCCGTGACAATGCCGGTCTTTCCGCCGGGTAAATCGATCCTGGCAAACTCCACCCGGTAGTGCCGGACGCCGTCTTCAAACACCCGGCGGAAGGGCACGGAGTAGATCGGCCGGTCCCCGGTGTTGCGGAGGATGGCCTGGGGCGCGACCGAGTCCAGGAACCGCTGTTGGTCC
>JAFYBB010000186.1 GCA_017540445.1 Clostridia bacterium
CAGCTGGACAGTGAACCCATCACGACGATGATCGCCATGATCGCAACGGCGGTGCCGGCGAAGTGGCCGATGCCGGGCAGCTTGGAAGCCAGCAGGGCGATCGGGGCGTCGGAAGCGGCCAGCTCGTCCACGCTCATGATGCCGGAAGCGACAAAGGTCAGTCCGCCGTAAAGGGCGAGAACGATGACCGCGGTCAGGATCAGGCCCTTGGGCATGTTCTTCTGAGGATTGCGGATCTCACCGGACATGTAGCAGGGGGCACCCATGCCGTCGTAGGACCAGGTGGTGGAGGCGATGCCGGCGATCAGCGCGGCAACTCCGCCGGTGGCGGCACTGGAGAGCCGTTCACCCGAGAGCAGCAGGCTGCCGTTGAGATTGAACAGACCGATGCCGATGATCAGGGCAAAGGGCAGGATCTTCAGTGCGGTGATGAAGGTCTGGAACGCGCCGCCGTTTTCCACGCTGCGCAGATGGACGAACATGAAGATCAAAACGAAGACTACGGCGATCAGGCGAAGCACAAAGCCGTGGATCGGCAGGAAGTAGGCGAGGTGGTTCACGATCGCCAGCGCCATGATGGAGATGGACGGGGGGTCCGTGGCCCAGAAGCTGATCCAGCCGCAGAGGAAAGCCAGGGGGCGGGAACCGGCCTCACGGAAGTAGACATATTGGCCGCCGTCTTCCGGGAAGGCCGAGGCCAGCTCGGCATAGCAGAAGTTGGCGGGGATCTGGAGCAGACCGCCGATGATGAAAGCCAGGAACAGGAACAGGGAGCTTCCGGCCGCATTGGCGACCTCGGACAGAGACGAGAAGATGCCGGAGCCGACGGTCGTGCCTACACCGAGGGCAATGACCGCGCCCAGACCTAGCTTTCGGCCCAGTTCTTTGTTGGATTCAGACATGATGATCCTCCTTTGAATTTCGTGCGGCTGTGCACACCGCGCGTATCCTCTCTTAATTGGAGCTCATTGGTCTTCTCTTGCTTCTTATGATACAGAATGCTGGGGCTGCGGCGTCCGCTTTGGCCGGGCGCCGTCAAAGGCGCAGGCGCTTTCTTGCAGGAAAGGCCAGCGCTTTTCGCGCTGCTTTACGGTCCTCTCATCCCCCCTCCACTATGACCAGAATCTCCCGCCGTGCGGGACCGTCGAATTCACAAAAATACACGTCCTGTGCGCCGCCTTTTTCCAACACACCGCCGCGGATCAGAAAATGGCAGTGATTGCCGGTCAGCATGGCTTTGAGATGCCCGGTGGGGTTGCCTGCCGTCGAGCCGTAGTCGCGCAGCATGCGTGCGTGACAGTAGGGCCGCTCCTCCGGCGCAAAGAGCGCCAGCGCGGTCTGGATGTCGCTCTCAAGGCATTCCAACGCTTCGTTGACGGTCACGCCGGTGGTCGTGTGGCGCGTGAGAACCGTCACCATGCCCTCCTGCACGCCGCTCTCGAGGACGATCTCCTCCACGCGCGGCGTGAGCACAGTCATTTCGTTATAGCTTCTGGTGCAGAGCACCAGCGTCCTGACAAACATCATGCACCGTCTCCTTCACCGAGAAAAACAAGGGCGTTCTCCCCGCGGATCAGTTCCAGCGTACTATCGCGCAGACCCAGCGTGCCCAGCGCTTCAGCCATGCGGATCTGCTCAAAGCGCGGATTGTCCGAGCCGAACATCACCTGATGGCGAAGCGACCGGTCGATCCATGTGAGCGGGATGTCGCTGGTGAAGCACTGCGTATAGAACTCCCGCGCGTTGTCGAAGTAGAGCGCGGCGGTGTCCGCGTAAACATTGGGATATTTCAGCAGCAGCATCGCCGTCTCCCGAATCCAGGGCCAGCCGAAGTGCCCCAGGCAGATCCTCAGACGGGGATGCTTTTGCGCCAGAGCCTCGAAGCGGAGGGGATGACCGTATTCCGCAAGCGTATCTTTTTCCCAGGACAGTCCCGCATGGAACAGCACGGGACGGTCGTGGCGCTCGCACACGGCCCAGAGCGGCTCGAGCGCAGGATCGGCCGGGTCGAAGCGGGAACGCCCGGGATGGAGATTCAAGCCCTTGAGCCCCAGACGCGTAAAAGCGTCTTCCAGCCTGCCCGGAGCATCGCCGTCGTGCGGGTCGACCGAGGCCAGGCCCCAGAAGCGCTCCGGCGCGAGGGAGACGAGCTGCGCAACTTCCTCGTTGCTCACCAGAGTCTCGCCCATCTGAGTTGAATAGTCCTGAGCCAGCAGACAGAGACGGTCGAGAGAGGCGCAGCGCATCTGGTTGAACACATGTTCCAGCGGCGCAAGACCGTTGCGGTGAATGTCCAGCTCGCGGTGGCGCAGCTCCTCGCGCGCGGCGTCAGCATTGATCGGCTCATAAAAAGCCGGGTGAACGTGGATATCGATCGTCATACCTTGCCTCAGATCCCCGCGGCAGCCATCATGGCGCGGACATTGTTCACGGCACGGCGCGCGTAGAAGCGCGGCTCGTTGATGTAACCGGTGACCAGCTCCAGCGTGGCAGTGCCCTCGTAGCCGATCCGCTTCAGCTCACAGAAGAGTTCGCCCAGCGGCATGCTCCCCTCGCCGGGAAGGATGTGGCTGTCGGTGCCCTGCTCACCGTCGATGATGTGCAGATGATCCATCTTCGCGCCCAGCTTGTCGAAATAGGCCATGATGCTTTCGTGCTGCACAAAGGGGGGGACAAGGTCGCACATGCCTACGATCCAGGGATTGTCGACACGGCGAAACAGCTCGACCAAATCGTTGGCGCGGGTGAAGAAATTGGACTCATAGGGCGTCAGCGCCTCGACCGTGAGCTTGACCTCGCACTTGGCGGCGTAGTCGCCCAGCTCACGGATGGTTTTCTCGAGCCTCGGCCAAAGCTCGTCATAGGTGGCCAGATACCCGCCGTTGGCGGGGCTGGTCAGCATGAAGGAGGCGCCCATTTCTTTGGCCATGTCAAGACACAGCTTGAGATAGGCCACGGCGTCCTCGCGCTGTGCTTCCGAGCCGATCATGTAGTTGTACGGATAAGCGTTGTGCTCGGGCGTATACCCTACGACGGGCATTTCATAGCAGTCGATCAGGCGCCGCAGCTGCGTGATCTCGCCTGCCTTAAGGTCAGGGGCATAGGCATGGGGCCGTCCGCCCCAGAGTTCGATATAATCGTAGCCGTATTCCTTCGCATCCTGAAAGCAGTGCTCCAGAGGATTGCGCTGGTAGCCGGAGGTGAACATTCCGATCTTCATGGCCTTACTCCTTTTATATGTTAAGATTCTTCCGTGACCCAGGGTTCAAATACGGATACGACCTGCGCCGCCACACGCGAGCCGATGCGCATGCATTCGTCGATCGGCTCGTTCCTGAGCAGACCGGAGAGGAAGCCGGCGATATAGCTGTCTCCCGCGCCGACGGTGTTCACGACTTTGCCCGCAGGATAGATCCCGCAAGCGGTCCAGACCTTTCCGTCCCAAGCGAGACTGCCCTTTTCACCGAAGGTGGCCACGGCGAGCTTCATGCCGCGCTGCACCTTGTCCTGCAGAAACTGCTTCACAAAGGCGTCGGACTCGTCATGACAGGAGAAGAAACCGACGTCAACCCAGGGCAGCGTCTTCTCGATGATGGGATCGCTCAGGCGGTCGCAGTAATCAAAGCTGATGAGAACCGCCGGATTGTGCGTCTTAATCGCGCCGAGCACACCGTCGGCCTTGCCCCAGAGCGCCGTGTGCACAAGATCGTGCGCCGCGGCAAAGGCGACGTCCTCCTCATCGAATACGATGTGCTCGAGCACGCCCTCCACATATTCGCCGTGTACACGGTCGGTGCCGTTCATATCCATATAGGTGATGGCTGTCGCCCCGTCGCCTATCTTAAGGTGAGACAGATCAAGGCCTTCCTTTTCCAGGGTCTCGACCATCCAGCGGCCATTGTCGTCGCTGCCAGTGGTGCTGATGATCGCGGTTGGTACGCCGAGCTTGCGCAGATTGACGCC
>JAFYBB010000187.1 GCA_017540445.1 Clostridia bacterium
CCGGGCGGCCAACAGAGCCAGGTGGAAGGGCAGCTCGGCTCCTGGTCTCTGGGCGGCACCGACGCCGATTCCGCCGGCGGCGACGACTACGCCTACGACGCCGCGCTGTACGTGACGGCGGAGGGCATCGACGAGGAGAAGTCGGCGACGGAGCGCATTTCTTCCGGCGAATACGACGCCAGCGGCGCGTCCGGCATCGTCATTGACGACGGCGAATCCGGCCACAACGGCATACTCGTCGTGGACGCGGACTACACGATCACCGGCGCGACCATCGACCTGTTGACCGACGCGGACGGCACCGACACCTGCGACTTCTCCGGCAAGGGCACGGCCATCGCGGCCTTCGGCAGCGGCGCGAACGTCACCGTCGAGGATTCCACGATCCACACCGCGGGCGTCGCCACCATGCCGATTTTCGCCGACGACGGCGCGACCGTGACCTTCAAAAACAGCACCCTGCAGTCGGACGGCGGCACGCTGAGCGCGGACTACCTGAACACGCCGTCCCAGACGCTGATGGTCGCCCCGCCGTGGATCCTGGGCATCATGGGCACCTCCCGCGGCTCCAACATGATGGGCCGGGACACCACCACCAACGTGATCGACAGCGAGACCTCCGCCGGCACGTGGGCGGTGCTGTCCACCGACGCGGGCGATGACATGTACCTGAACGTGTACAATTCCTCGCTGACGCTGAACAACGCCGACGAGAGCGCCGCCGCGCCGCTGCAGGCCGAGGGCGGGCAAATCGGTCAGACGCTGGACAATCCTTACACCGTCAGCTACGGCTCAGGCTACGGCACCTACGTGATCGGCAACGCCGTGGAAACCTTTTCCGGCGCGACGATCAACGTGGGCACCTACGCCGCCATCTTCACCGGCGGCAGCGCCACCTACACGGCGCTGGAGGCGGGCCAGACCTACGAGCTGAAGAACCACGCGGGCCAGACCACCGCCACCTACGAGGCGACCGAGGACAAGGTGACCGAGATCCACTCCGACACCTTTGGGTTCATGGCGCACCAGAACGCCAACGCGATCACCATCGAAAAGGGCACCGTCGTGGACACGGGGTACGCCACCTTCCTGGTGAAGTCCGGTTCCTCCAACGAGACCCTGACCGCGACCGTGGACGGCGCGACCATTACCAACGGCGGCGTGCTGATCCAGGTGATGGACAACGACGACGCCACCAACGGTGGCATGATGGACGCGGACGACCCGGAGAACACCAACGGTGGCAGCCAGAACTTCAAGCCCTATCACACGGAAGAAGCGGGCTTTGACACGTCGGAAGCAACGGCGGGCAACACCGCACAGACCTTCGCGTTCACGGACGGCGACTACACCGGCAACATCTACAACGCCTCGGGCAGCGACGGCCTGGAGGGCAGCGCGCTGAACGTGACCTTCGGCGAGGGCGCGAGCTACACCGGCGCGATCGCTTCCACCGCCGCCATCCACGTGACCTTTGAGGGCTCCCAGGCGGTGAAGGCCAACGGCGGTTACGCCTTCGACGACGCCGACGAGGCCGCGGCCTTCGCGGCGCAGTACCAGAACACGTCCTTCACCATCGAGGAATACTGGTCCATCGGCCAGGTGGCCAATCTGGTGAACGACAACGGCGGCAACGCCATAAGCGTCACGCTGACCGGCGACGCCGTGTGGAACGTGACCGGCACCTCCCTGATCGCCGCGCTGACCGTTGAGGACGGTGCGCAGGTGATCGTCCCCGAGGGAATCACGCTGACGGTGAACGGCACGGCCTACACCGGCTGCACGCTGACGGCGGACACGCTCTAAGCGACATCGAAAACGCCCCGGGCGATTGCGCCCGGGGCGTTGTATTGCCGTCGCTGTCAGACCCCGCTGGCGATGCCGGTCAGGTTGTAGTCGGCCTCGTAGCGGTCGAGCAGCTCCCGGTACTCCTTCGCGTTGACCTCCGCGTGGGCGTACTGGTGGGTGTCGAAGCTGTTGCGGTCGATCTCGATGACCGCGACGGCCACGTTGGCGCAGTGGCTGGCCACGCGCTCGAAGTTGGCCAGCAGGTCGTTCAGCACGAAGCCGATCTCCACCGAGCAGACCCCGTGGGTCAGGCGCTGCACGTGGCGGGCCTTGATCTCGGCGGTCAGGTCGCTGATGACCTTGTCCAGCGGCTCCACGCAGGTGGCGGCGGCCAGGTCGTTGTCCGAGAAGGCCGATTCGGACAGGTCGAGTATCTTCCTGACGGCCTGGCGCAGCACGCCCAGCTCCTGCCAGGCGGATTCGGAGAAGCGGATGCTCTTCTCGTGCTTCTCGCGAGCGCTGTACAGCACGTTGACTGAGTGGTCGCTGATGCGCTCGTAGTCGCTGAGTACGCGCAAATACTTGGTCAGCTCGCGGCTGTCCTCCTCCGTCATGCGGTGGCTGGACAGCTGCACCAGGAAGGTGCCCAGCTTGTCCTCGTACAGGTCCACCTTGTTCTCGGCGTCCAGTATGGCCTGGGCGGTGTTCTCGTCAAAGTCGGAGATCATGTCCAGCGACTGCAAAAAAGACTTCACCGACAGCTTCGCCATGTCCACCAGCACCGTGTGGGCCCGGCCCAGGGCGATGCCGGGGGTGACGAACAGGCGCTCGTCCAGCATGGACACGCTCTGGTCCTGCTTCTCGGGCACCAGCAGGCACACCAGCTTTTCCATCTGGGCGCAGAAGGGCATTTCCACCATCGCGCACAGCAGCTTGTACACGGTGTGGGCCAGCGCGATGCCAAACGGGTTCGAGGCCGCCTGCAGCAGCGGGATGGGAAACAGCGCGTTCGCGACGGTGATGACCAGCATCCAGATCACGGTGCCCGCCACGTTGAACACCAGGTAGATCAGCGACGTGCGCTTCGCCTCGGCGGTGGAGCCGATGGCCGACAGCAGCACCGGGAACGACGCGCCGATGTTCATGCCCATGAACATCGGTATCGCCGCGCTGTAGGGGATGGCCCCGGTGACGGACAGCGCCTGCAGTATGCCGACGGCCGCCGACGACGACTGCACCGCCGCCGCGATCACGGTGCCCGCCAGTATGCCCATGATCGGGTGGGAGAACATCACCAGCAGGTTCGTGAACGCCGGTATGTCCGCCAGCGGCTTGACCGCGCCGGACATCATCTGCATGCCAAACATCAGTATCGAAAAGCCCAGAAAGATGCTGGCCAGGTCGCGCCGCTTGCGCTGGCGCGAGGACATGTGGATCAGTATGCCCGCGAAGGCGATGGCCGGCGTGAACGTGGCGGGCTTCAGCAGGTCGGTGTACCAGGCGCCGCCGCTGATGCCCGCGGTGGACAGTATCCAGCCGGTGACGGTGGTGCCCACGTTCGCACCGACGATCAGCGGTATGGTCTGCCGAAGCGTCATGATGGCGGAATTGACGAAGCCCACGGCCATGACGGTCGTCGCGGCGGAGGACTGCACGATGCACGTGAAGCCCGCGCCCAGCAGGAAGCTGCTGGCGGCGTTGGTGGTCAGCTTCGCCATGATGCCCTTCAGCCGGTTGCCGGCGTAGCGCTCCAGGGAGCCGCCCAGTATGTTCATGCCGTAGATGAACAGCGCCAGCCCGCCCAGCAGGGAAAGCACGTTGGATACCGACATGGAATCCCTCCCTTACGGTCATGGTGATCCTGTATTGATTCTATCATATTCGCCGCCCGGCTGCAACCTGCTATTCCTGTGATTCGCGCCGCGCCGCCCCTTGATTATTTGTCCGGTATCATATATAATTATCGAAGAACCCATTGACGGACAGAAGGGGGAATGCGCCGTGCTGAACCGCGCGATCTACGCGATGATCTTTCTGGGCAGCTCCCTGATGATCTACAATATATACGGCTACATACGCTACGCCCGGGACATCCAGAAGAAAAAGGACTGGGGCCGGGAGCGCACGGTGCTCTACCTGCCGATTTTCCTGCTGGTGATGTTCCTGCTGGGCTACCTGGCCGTGGGCATATTCGGCAAGCCCGATCTGATCGTATCGGGCATACTCTTCGGCGGCAGCGTGTACGTGTGCATCATGTACCACTTTTTGAGGCGCGTCACCAACCGCATCCGGGAAAACGAGCAGATGGAGGCCCGGCTGATGGCCGCGGAGGCCAGCAGCAAGGTCAAGTCCAGCTTTTTGTCCAGCATGAGCCACGAGATGCGCACGCCGATGAACGCCATCATCGGCCTGGACGCCATCGCGCTGCAGGA
>JAFYBB010000188.1 GCA_017540445.1 Clostridia bacterium
CGTCATCACCATGTTCTTCGGCGGCGGCCTGATCCCGACCTACCTGCTGATCTCGAACCTCGGCATGCTGGACACCATCTGGGCGATCCTGCTGCCCGGCGCCTTCAGCGTGTGGAACATGATCATCGCCCGTACCTACTACATGGGCATCCCCCGGGATCTGCAGGAGGCCGCTGAGATCGACGGCGCCACCGAAATGGTCTACTTCTTCAAGATCCTGCTGCCCGTCTGCACGCCCATCATCGCCACCATTGCCATGTGGCAGTTCGTCGGTATGTGGAACAGCTACTTCGACGCGATGATCTACCTCAACAGCGCCTCCAAGCAGCCGCTGCAGCTGGTGCTTCGCTCCATCCTGATCCAGAGCCAGCCTCAGCCCGGCATGGTGTCCGACATGCAGTCCACCGCTGCCCGCGCCCAGCTGGCCGAGCTCCTGAAGTACGCGACCATCATCATCTCCTCCCTGCCTCTGATGATCATGTACCCCTTCTTCCAGAAGTACTTTGACAACGGCATTATGGCCGGCGCCGTCAAAGGCTGAGCGTGCTCACGCGTGAAAACGCTGAACAATACAAAATGAAAAGGAGAAAAAACATGAAGCTTCGCAAAATCATGGCAATGATCCTGGCTCTCGTCATGGCGACTGCTCTTCTGACCGGCTGCGGCGGCTCCGGCAAGTCCGGCGGCGGCGCGGCTTCCGCTCCCGTGGAAGTGCCCGAAGGCGGCTATACCTTCCCCCTGGCGGAGAAGGCTGAGATCTCCGGTCTGACCAGATTCCCTGCCAACACCGAGTCCGATCCCAACAACCGTACCATCTACAAGCGTCTCGAAGAGGCGACCAACGTCCACGTCAACTGGAAAGCGATCCAGAGCGACCAGTGGGGCGACAAGATCGCACTCGAGATGGCGAACATCAAGACTCTGCCCGAGTTCGTCTCTCCCGCTGGCCTCGGCGACGCCGATATCCTGAAGTATGCCAAGCAGGGCGTCATCATCCCCCTGGAAGCCTACATCACCCCCGAGCTCATGCCGAACCTGTGCAAGGTCTTTGAGCAGGCTCCCGAATACAAGGACATGTGTACCGACGAGAACGGCCACATCTGGACCCTGCCCTGGATCGAGCAGCTGGGCGGTGGCAAGACTGCTATCCAGACCATCGGCAATATGCCCTTCATCAACACCGCATGGCTTGACTTCCTCGGCCTCAAGATGCCCACCACCGTCGACGAGTTCGAGCAGGTCCTGATCGCCTTCCGTGACAATGCCGCTGATCTGAAGAAGGAATTCAACATCGACGGCGACATCATCCCCCTGGCCTGCATCGTCAACGGCGGCAATGAGGACTGCCGTGTGCTCTGCAACGGCTTCGGCGAAGGCTACGGCGACCCTGACGACTGGCGCCACATCGTCATCACCGATGACAAGCAGGTCATCTGCGCTGCCACCACGCAGGGCTGGCGCGATGGCGTGGAATGGCTCCACAAGCTCTACACTGAGAACCTGTTTGACCCCGACGCCTTCACGCAGGAGTGGAGCACTTATGTCGCCAAGGGCAAGTCCGGCCGCTACGGCGTCTGCTTCTCCTGGGACGTGGCCAACATTGTCGGCCTGACCATGGCTGACATCCAGAACGGCACCGCCGGCTGGGCTCCGCTGCCCATGCTGAAGGCTGACACCGTGAACCTCACCCCCAACACTGGCTCTCTCACCTCCGGCTTTGACCGCGGCCGCGGCGCTGTTATCACCGCCAACGCCAAAAACCCCGCCCTGATCTGCGCCTGGCTCGACCAGATGTACGCGCCGCTGCAGTCCCCCCAGAACAACTGGGGCACCTACGGCGAGGATGACGGCTTCGACATCTTCGTGATGGGCACCAATGCCAACGGCGAGCCGATGCTCCAGCACGCCGACCTGGGCGACCACTCTCCTGTTGAGGTTCGCGAGGCCGAGATGGTCGACGGTCCTCTCGCCGTGCTCGACAGCTACTACGGCGTCTACGTCACCTGCCCGGACGACGCGCTCTACCGCCTCAACTGGATCAAGGACATCTACACGCCCGACATGCACACCAAGTACGTGTTCCCCAACGTGCTGATGTCCTCTGACGACACCAAGCAGATCTCCAACCTGCTTGCCGACATCGACAAGTGCATCGAGACCGCCCGCGCCAACGCGATCATGAACGGCTTCTCCGACGCTGACTGGAATCAGCTCCAGACCGATCTGCAGGCCTACAAGCTAGATCAGCTCCTGGCCATCTTCCAGAAGTACGTGGATGCCTCTTCTGACGCAGCGCTGCTCGCGAAATAACATGCAATGCCCCATTCGCGCCGCTCCGACGGCGCGAATGGGCAGAGAGAAGGGCTTTCCCCCGAGAGCCTTTCTCTCTGCCCATATACAAGCAGGAGCGTGAATTATGATCAGCAAAATGCTGCAAAAGGCCCGCGACTTTGAAAAAAAGTATCTGCCTTATACCCAGCCCGATCAGCCGCGATTCCATGTGACCGGCGGCATCGGCTGGATCAACGACCCCAACGGCTTTGCCCCCTACAAGGGCGAATATCATCTGTTTTTCCAATACCACCCCTACGACACCAAATGGGGCCCCATGCACTGGGGACACGTCAAGACCCGCGATTTCATCCACTGGGAGCGGCTGCCCGCGGCGCTCGCGCCCGACAGCGAATATGACCGGAACGGCTGCTTCTCCGGCGGCGCGGTCGAACTGCCGGACGGCCGTCATCTGCTGATGTACACCGGTGTGCGCTGTGCCCGCCGCCGCAACGGCAAGATCGACGAGTATCAGACCCAGTGCCTCGCCATCGGCGATGGCGTGGACTACGAAAAGCTGGCCTGCAATCCCGTCATCGACGCCTCCCAGCTCCCCGAGGGGGGCAGCGTCCATGACTTCCGGGATCCGAAGATCTGGCGCGACGGTGACAGCTTCTATGCCGTTATCGGCAACCGCTGCGCCGACGGCAGCGGGACGATCCTCCTATTTCGCAGCGGGGATGCGCAGCACTGGGAGTTCGTCAGCGTCGTCGCCGCCTGCCACAACCAGTATGGGCGGATGTGGGAGTGCCCGGATCTCTTTCCTCTGGACGGGAAAAATGTACTGTTTGTCTCCCCCCAGGAGATGACCGCCATCGGGCTTGAATTCCACCCCGGCAACGCCAACGTCTGCCTGATCGGTCAGCTTGACCGCAAGACGCACCATCTGATCCGGGATCGCGTGCAGGCCATCGACTACGGCCTTGACTTCTATGCCCCCCAGACCCTGCTGACGGAGGACGGACGGCGCGTGATGATCGCCTGGATGCAGAACTGGGAGACCTCCTCCTGCAAGCCTCAGGAAATGCCCTTCTTCGGCCAGATGACGCTGCCGCGCGAACTCTCGATCCGAAACGGCCGCCTTTACCAGAATCCCGTCCGGGAGCTGGAGGCCTGCCGCGGCGTGAAGATCGACTACCACAATGTGCTCATCAACGGCGAGACCAGCCTGCGCGGCATCAACGGGCGCTGCCTCGACATGACCGTCACGGTGCGCCCGGGCAATGAGAGCAGTATGTACAAGTGGTTCCGGCTCTATGTGGCGCGCGACGGCGAGCACTTTACCATGATCCGCTTCAAGCCCGAGACCAGTACCATCAAGGTCGACAGGACGCACAGCGGCTTCCCTCACGACATCGTCAATATCCGGGAATTTCCCGTCAGCCCCAACGGCGGCGTGCTCAAGCTGCGTGTGGTCATGGATCGCTACAGTCTGGAACTCTTTGTCAACGACGGGGAGCAGGCCGCTTCCTTCGTCCTGTACACGCCCGGCGAGGCCAGTGCCGTCAGCTTCTCTTCCGACGGCAGCGTGCTGGTGGATGTGGAGAAATACGATCTGGAGATTGAGAAGGCATGAACAAACGCTTTGACGTCCTCGCCCTGGGCGAGCTGCTGATCGACTTTACCGAGAACGGGCAGAGCGAGCAGGGCAATCCTCTGCTGGAGGCCAACCCCGGCGGCGCGCCCTGCAACGTGCTGGCCA